>CANQKJ010000072.1 GCA_947624465.1 uncultured Oscillospiraceae bacterium | reverse complement strand
TGGCCGACATGATCGCCATCTCCGAGTCCACTCCCGGCCCCATGGGGGTGAACATGGCCACCTATGTGGGATTCACCTCCGGCGGGGTCCTGGGCGGGATCGTGGCCACCCTGGGGCTGGTGTTCCCCTCCATCGTCATCATCCTCATCATCGCCGGGTTTTTGCAGCGGTTCCGCCAGTCCAAGGCGGTGGACGGGGTGTTCTACGGGCTGCGGGCGGCGTCGGTGGCGCTCATCACCGCTTCCCTGCTCCAGGTGGCCCGCATCGCCCTTCTGCTCCAGGACTTCTCCGGCCCGGCGTATCAATGGGTCCACTGGCCCGCCGTGGCGCTGGCCGTGGTCATCTTCGCGCTGGTGAAGTTCTCGCCGCTGAAAAAGCTGCACCCCATCTGCTTTATCGCCCTGGCCGCCCTGGCCGGCGTCGTGTTTCAGATGTAAGAACGTGTTCCAGTGTGAGCAAAAAACGTCCTCTGGCGTCAGCCAGAGGACGTTTTGCGTCTATGGGAGATAGGCTCCGCCGGAGACGATGAACCCCACGTCGCCGGCGGAGGCCCCCGGCGCCAGCGCCCCGTTGTAGTCCAGGGAGGCGACGCGGAGGGCGGAGCCGTTCACGGTAAAGACGCCGTTCCAGCTGCCGGACAGGGTGATGGGGCCGTCGAACTCCAGCTCCACCGCCCAGCTTTCGCAGGGCTTGTTGGAACTGTTGGTCACCGTCATGCTGTACTGCCGGACAGGGACGCCGTTCTGCTCCCAGCCGTTCACCTGGGTGACGGAGACGGTCAGCCCGCTGCCGGAGGAGACGCCGCCGGGACCGGGCATGGTAAAGAAGTTTCGGAGCATGGCGGCGGCCTCCGCCCGGCTGGCGGTCCGCCGGGGGTCCAGCCCGCCGCCGGGGCCGCTGATGACGCCGGTGTCGATCGCCCAGGCCATGGCGGCGCGGAAGTCCGGCCAGTCGTGGATGGCGGAGGCGTCCGGGAAACGGTCCAGGGCGGAGAGGTCCGCGGCGGGGCGGCCCGCGTACCGGTACAGCATGGTCACGAACTGCTCCCGGGAGATGCCGACGCCGGGGTCGCTGCCGTCGGTGATTTTCTGGGCCACGCCCCAGTCCATGGCCTTTTTGTACCAGGGAACGCCGCCGTCCACATCCGCCCCGGACATACGGCCCAGAATGGTCACCAGCTGGGCGCGGGTGACCGGGCCGCCGGGGGAGAAGGCACCGCCGCCGGTGCCCTGCATCAGGCCGCGCTCCGTCACGTATTCCACGGCGGAGGCGAACCAGTCGGACGGCTTCACATCCTTGAACCCGGCCACGCCGGGGGCCTCGCCGGTCCCGGCCCTGGAGGAGAGCGTCCTGTAAAGCCACTGGCCGGAGGGGCTGAGATCGTCTGTGGTAAAGCCGCCGGTCTTGGAACAGGAGGACTTGAGCAGGGCGGAGGTCTCCGCCTTGTTGGACAGGTTCCAGGCCACATAGCTGACGCCGTACCGGTCCAGTGTGTCGATCCATTGGGCGGCCTGGGCTTCGTCGATGGCCCCGTTCCCGTCGGCGGCGCAGACGCCGTACTCCGTCACAAAGACGGGCAGGCCGGCGTCCAGGGCGTTGACCAGCAGCTGCCGGATGTTGGCACCGTGGGTGGCGGCGTAGAAGTGGAAGGCGTACATGATGTTGTCGTACCCGGTGATGGGGTCGGCGGCGGCCTCGTTCACCCGCTGGGACCAGTTGGGGGTGCCCACGATGATCACCGCGTCGGGGTCGCCCTCCCGGATGACGGGGATGACCTGCCGTGCGTAGGCCTTGATCCGGCTCCAGGTGCCGCCGCCGTTGGGCTCGTTGCAGATCTCGTACAGCACGTTGTCATACCCGGCCAGGTCGGCGGCCATCTCCCGGAAGAAGGCTTTGGCCTCCTCCACATGGGTGTTTGGGTCGCCGTCGGACAGGATGTGCCAGTCCACGATGGCATACAGCCCCGCGTCGGCGGCATACTGTACCCCCTTGCGGATGAGGCCCTTCAGCTCCGCCTGATCCCCGCCGGCGCAGTAGCCGCCGTATTCGGCGGTGTACATGGCCAGCCGCACCACGTTGGCCCCCCAGTTCCGCAGGTCGTTGAAGCAGGCCTGGTTGACGTACTGGGGATACCAGGCCAGCCCGTGGGTGCTGACCCCCCGGAGCTGGACGGGTTCGCCGGCGGCGTTCACCAGCTTTGCGCCCGACACATGGAGCGGACCGGACGCGGCGGCGGGGGTCTGGGGCGCGGCCTCGGGCGTCCGTGAGATGGCTGCGGGAGTCTGGGGCGCGGTGGGAGCGGCGGCGGCGGGGCCGGCGCAGCCCACCGACAGCAGCAGGGCCAGAAGCAGGGCGGCCAGCCGGATGTTTCTGAGCTTCATAATCATCTTTCCTCCCGGTGGGCTTACCGTCCCGCCGTCCACAGGATATCCCCCGCCACGGGGGATGCGGCGGAGCAGCTCCTCGGTGGTGAGGCCGGGGGCCAGACCCTCGCCGGTGGGGGCGGAGGCGATGGTGCCGCCGGTGCCGATGAGCAGGATCTTCTTCATGGCGGTCACTTCTCCGGGGCGGGGGTGAGGACCGTGGTGAGATACGGGTTCCCCTCCGCCGCCTCCAGGATGACGTTCAGGATCATCTCGGCGTAGCCTCCCGCCTCCCGCAGCAGCTCCGGCCCCTCCAGGGTGAGTTCGGTGGGACCTAACTCAGTGAGGCAGTCGTAGAGGGCGTCCAGATTCCGGCCGTAGTACTCCGGGAGGTCGAGGGCCTCCGCCAGGTAGGTGTGGGCCTCCAGCCGCTCCAGCAGCCGGGCGCAGTCCAGGGTGATTTGAGCTACCATGTGACTTTCCCTCCCTCCACCGTCACCTGTTTGAAGGACTCGTAGTGGTCGTCGGTGTAGAAATACAGCCCGTCGTTGGAGAAGATGAGCCGCCGGGCCCCTCTGGAGCCATAGCCGTCGGTGTCGATGTCGCACTCGGTGTACTTCCGGCCCTGGGCGGCGGGCAGCAGGCCCTCGTGGTTGCCGAACCGGTCGCCGCCGATGGCCGCGCCCTCTTTGTACCGCTCCACCGTGCCGCCGGACCAGCCCAGGTCCCGGGCCTCGTCCTTGGTGATGTAGTTGGGGGGCAGCTCGCCGTAGGTCTCCAGGTACAGCACCACGTTGACCACGTCGTAGTAGTATTCGCCGTAGACGGGCAGGTTTTTGTCCCCCGGCGCCTCCGTGGGGGCGGCGGGATCTTCCGTCTGCTCCGGGGCCTCCGTTATGGCGGGGGCCTCCGTCCCGGCGGGGGCGGCGGAGCCGCCCTCCAGGCCGTCGATCACATCGTCAATGATCTCGTCGCCGTAGTCGCCCAGGAACTGATCCACGTCGTCCGCCGTGCAGGCGGTGAGGCAGGCCAGCAGCGTCAGCAGGGCCAGCAGCAGGGCCAAAAGTCTCTTTTTCATGGTCATTCCTCCAAATACCTGTTATGCCTTTATCAGCAGATCTGAGATTTCCTTTCTGCCCTGCTCACCAAAGTCGAGCGGCAGAAAATCGAGATTATATTGAAACAAACCTTCCTTGTTTCTTTCCTGTTCCGACAGCACCTGACCAGACCTGCCAAACAATGCGGTCGGAGCCGTCTGAAAGGCTGCAGAGGTATTCACAGTCAGTATAGGGCAGACATTCTCAACTGCCCGTGTACGAATGTGGGAACGGATCAATTCATACCGCTGCAGGTCTTCCTGCTTGGAAATATCATAGAATAAAATGATATCCAAATCTGTATTCTCCCGGTATAATTCTCTGAAATATTCTGGGAATCTAACCTCAAAGCAGATTCGGACACCGATTTTTCTATCCGAAAGCCGGAAAACGCCCCCGTTGTGTCCAGAGGAAAAATTGTTTTTATCATAGCCCCAAAGCGCCCGTTTGGAATAGACGAAAGGCTCGCGATTCGGCACGAAAACCACTGCGCTGTTGTAAATCTTCTCCTGCTCTTTCAAAATCGTCCCCAGAACGATACAGAGTTTCTTTTCCGATGCAACGATCTGCAATTCTTCTAAACAAGTCATGACACAATGAAAATCCACTGCCGCGGAATTTGGAATATCATACGGAGGATATCCTGTCAATGCACATTCCGGGAAAACCAGCAAATCAAGTTTTTGTGAAACCGCTTCAGAAATTGCCTTTAATATGGTCTTTCGATTTTTGTCTATGTTTCCCGTAACTCTAAACTGATACGCACCAATTCTCATACGTGCCTCCCAGTTTCATTGGACAATAGGCACACCGTCTCCACGTGCCCCGTCCTGGGGAACATATCCACGGCCTCGGCCCGCTTCACCGCGTACCCCAGCGCCCCGAAGCGCCGCGCATCCCGTGCCAGGGTGGCCGGGTCGCAGGACACATACACCACCCGGTCCGGTCCCATGGCGGCAACGGTATCCACCACGTCCTCCGCCAGCCCCTTCCGGGGCGGGTCCACCACCACCACGTCGGGCCGCAGGCCCTGGCCCAGCAGGCGTTTGGCGGCGTCGGACGCGTCCCCGCGCCAGAACTCCGCGTTGGCGATGCCGTTGCGGCGGGCGTTTTCCTTCGCGTCCTCCACCGCCTCCGGTACCACCTCCACGCCGACGACCCTTCCGGCGCGTTTTGCCATCACCAGAGAGATGGTCCCGATGCCGCAGTACAGGTCCAGCACCGTCTCCGTTCCGGCGAGGTGGGCGAACTCCGCCGCCAGGCCGTACAGCACCTCACACTGGTCCCGGTTCACCTGATAGAAGGACCGGGGGGAGAGGCGGAAGGCGAGACCGCAGAGGGTGTCCTCCAGCCGGTCTCGGCCCCAGAGGGTGCGGAACTCCCTCCCCAGCACCACGTTGGTCCGGGCGGAGTTGTAGTTGAGGGCCGCCCCGGTGAGGGAGGGGACCGCCGCCCGGAGAGCGGCTGTCAGCTCCTCCTCAAAGGGGAGGGCCTGTCCGGCCGGGGCGTTGACCACCAGACAGCACAGGGCCTCGCCCGCCCGATTCGTGCGGACATACAGGTGCCGCGCCAGCCCGGTGTGGCGCTTTTCGTCGTAGGCGGGAATGTTATGGGCAGCCATCCACCGCCGCAGGGCCTCCGCCAGGGCGGAACACTGGGACGGCTGGAGAAGGCAATCTTTTATGTCAACTACCTGATGGGTCCGGGGGCGGTAAAAGCCCACCTTTGGCCCCTGGGCCACGGGGAACTGCGCCTTGTTGCGATACCGGTCCGGCGACGCCGCGCCGTGGATGGTGTCGATGGTTATGTCAACTCCGCCGATCCGCCGCAGGGCGTCCTCCACCCGCCGGCGCTTGACCTCCAGCTCTTCCTCATAGGAGGCGTGGCGGAAGCAGCAGCCGCCACAGTTTACATCATACGGGCAGTCCGGCTCCCGCCGCTCGGGGGAGGGTTCCACAATGCGCTCCACCTCCGCCCAGGCGGCGCTGTGGCCCACGTGTTCTATTTTTATGTCAACCAGTTCTCCCCGGAGGGCGTTGTGGACAAAGACGGCCATGCCGTCGATACGGGCCACGCCGTCTCCCTCCGCGGTGCAGTTGTCGACGTGGACGCGATGGACCTGTCCCTCTTTGACCGCCATGAGCCGTCCCTCCTCCCGAAATTTTTGTTGGAAGATTTAACACTTTATTGATAGACAGCGCCGCTGTCTTTTGGTAAAATGGATATGTCGAAAGGGAAACCGCGCCGAGAACAAGGAGGTGGGGGCGTGAATGTCGTATCCCTGTTGACCCCGAAGATACAGGTGGTCTATTTGTACGAGGATTACACCATCCAGAAGAGCCTGATGATCCTGCGGGAGAACGGGTATACCGCCGTGCCGGTGCTGAGCCGGGACGGGCAGTATGTGGGCACCGTCAGCGAGGGGGATTTCCTCTGGCACTTCCTGGACCGGGAGGACGACTCCCTCCGGGTGCAGGAGCGCAAGCTGCTGAAGGAGGTGCTGCGGCCCAACTTCAACCCGCCGGTCAGCGTCCGGGTGGGGATGGAATCCCTGCTGGAGCGGGCCATGGGGCAGAACTTCGTGCCGGTGGTGGACGACCGGGGGGCCTTTATGGGCATCGTCACCCGGCGGACCATCCTGCGGAAGCTCACCGTGCCCAGCCACGCCTGCGTGGAGGCAGCCGCCATTCTTGACTGATGATCACACTGGGGGCCGGTCGATGGACCGGCCTCTTTTTTATCCCTGGCCCTGCTGTTTGTGGAGCCTGTGCAGCTCCTTCTTCCGCCGGTTGGAGAAGCGGTCCTCCTCGCTGTACACGCAGCCGCAGTATTTCTGCATATAGAGGCCCAGGGCCCGGGCTTCCTCCTGGCCCTCTTTGAACCGGGGACGGAAGTCATAGGGCACGAACTCCACGCCGTATTCCTCCCCCATCCGCGCGCCGGTGGCGCAGATCAGCTCCCGGTTCTGATAGGGGGAGATGAGCAGGGTGGTGGAGAAGCGGTCGAAGCCGTGTTCGGCGGCGTACCGGGCGGTGCGCTCCATCCGGCAGAGGTAGCAGTACCCGCACCGGTGGTCCGGGTCGGCCGCCACGGCGGCGGTGAACTGCCGCAGGCCGTAGAAGTCCTCCTCGATGAGCGTCAGGCCGACGTCCTCCGCATACTGCCGGAGGGTGTCCCGCCGGGCCTTATACTCCTGGAAGGGGTGGATGTTGGGATTGTACCAGAAGCCGGTGGGTTCCACGCCCTCCTCCCGGAGCTGCCTGATACAGGCCACCGAGCAGGGGGCGCAGCAGATGTGGAGCAGCAGCGGCACGCGGATCGCCTCCTCACATTGACATTTGGCGCGGTTTTGGGTACACTGAGACTATCATATCACAACTCAGCGCGGATAGAAAGGAAAAGGTGAGAACAATGGCGGTATTTTCGGAGTACACCTTCCCCTCCAACGACGGGACCCATCAGATCGCCTGTTACCGTTGGGCGCCGGAGGGGGCGCCCAGGGCGGTGGTGCAGATCGTCCACGGGGTGGTGGAGCACATGGGCCGGTACGGGGCCTTCGCCCGCTTCCTGGCGGACCGGGGCTATCTGGTGGTGGGCGGCGACCATTTGGGCCACGGCAAGACGGTCACCGACGGCAAATACGGCCACCTGGCCCACAGGGACGGCTGGATGCTGGCCACGGCCGACGTCCACGCCCTCCGGGAGAGGACGGGAGAGGAGTTCCCCGGCCTGCCCTACTTCCTGTTCGGCCACTCCATGGGGTCCTTCCTGACCCGGACCTACCTGTGCGTCTATCCCGGTACGGTGACCGGGGCCATCCTCTCCGGCACGGGCCAGGAGAAGGCGGCGCTGGTGGCGGCGGGGCGGGCGATCTCCTCGGCGGTGTGCGCCCTCAAGGGCCCCGACACGGTGAGCGACTTGGTGTACGACCTGTCCCTGGGCGGCTATAACAAGCAGTTCCGGCCCAACCGCACCACGGCGGACTGGATCAGCCGGGACGAGAAGGCGGTGGATCTGTACCTGGCTGACCCCTTCTGCACCTTCAAGCCCACGGCGGGCCTGTTCCGGGACATGATGGAGGGCCTCCAGTTCATCTCAAACAAGAAGAATCTGGCGAAGATGGACCCCAACACCCCGGTCTACCTGTTCTCCGGGGACAACGACCCGGTGGGCTCCAACGGCAGGGGCGTGGAGAAGGTCTACGGCTATTTCAAAGCCGCCGGAACGAAGGACCTGACCATGAAGCTGTACCCCGGCGGACGGCACGAGATGCTCAACGAGCTGAACAGGGACGAGGTCTATGCCGACGTGCTGGCCTGGCTGGAGCGGCACGTTTGACCGGGCGTATGCTTCCGCAGTCCTTTTTCGACCGGGATACGGTGACCACGGCCCGAGATCTGCTGGGCAAGTATCTGGTCCGGCGGTACGACGGGCTCGTCCTGGCCGCCCGCATCACCGAGACCGAGGCCTACATCGGCCGGATGGACCGGGCCTGCCACGCTTACAACTACCGCCGCACCGCCCGGACCGAGCCGCTGTTCGCCCCGCCGGGGACCGCCTATGTCTACCTGATCTACGGTATGTACCACTGCCTCAACCTGGTGACGGAGGGAGAGGGGGAGCCGGCGGCGGTGCTCATCCGGGGCGTGGAGGCCCGGCACGGCCTTGACATCATAGCAGAAAACCGCTTCCATTGCAAGGCGGCGGCGATGACCGCCGGCCAGCGGAAGAATTTCCTCAACGGCCCCGGCAAGGTGTGCGCGGGGCTGAACATCGACCGGCGGCTCAACGGGCTGCCCTGGGGGTCGAAGGAGCTGGAGGTCTGCGCCTCCCTGGCGGAGGCCGGCCTCGCCGATCCGGCCGGGGACGGGGGGCCGCTGGATATCCGCGTGGGGACCCGCGTCGGCGTGGACTACGCCGGCGAGGACGCCAGGCTGCCCTGGCGGTTTTGGATTTGAGGCGTTATGGGAAAAGGCGCTCTCCCAGGCAGGGAGAGCGCCTTTCGCGCATCTTAGTCGAACAGTTCCACCACCGTGCGGGCGTAAAGCCGCGCGGCGGTGAGGGCCTCCTGGAGGGTGTTGCCGTGGGTGCCCACCTCCACCAGGAGCATCCCCGTGGACATATGCTGGTTGAACCGGGTGGGCCGCAGCACCAGGGGCCGGGCCAGGGTGGCCCACTTGTCGGTGAGCCCCTTCTGGATGGCCAGGGCCAGGGAGAGATTCACCTTCCAGTTGGGGTGGAGCTGGCCGTTGTTGTCGGTGCCCATGACCATCATCACCTGGGCGCAGTTGTCCAGAGTGCCCACCGCGGTCTTATAGATGGTGCCGTCGGAGGCCACCAGGGCGTCCCGGTGGACGTCGATGATCAGGGCCAGGGAGGGGTACTCCTCCAGCCATTTGGCCACCCCGTCGGCGGAGCGGTAGTAGGCGTCGTTATAGCTGGGATAGTCGTACAGGGTCTCGTCGTGGATGACCTCGAACCCCGCCGCCTCGAACACCTCGGCCATCTCCCGGCCCACCCGGACCATGTTGTAATTGGTGTCCAGGGTGCGGTGGTCGCCGCTGGGCTCGTACACGTCGTTCCCGTCTGGGTGATACGCCTCGGTGGCGTGGGAGTGATAGATCAGGATCTGGGGACCCTCCCCTTTGGTGAGGCGGGGCAGGTCCTCCAGAAAGGGAGCGAGGTCGATGGGATAGCTGGTGCGGTTATAGAGAGACACGTTCCCCACCGTGACGTATTGGGCGGACGCCCCCGCCTTCAGCGTCCTGGTGATGACGCCGTCCGGCGTGTCGGTGGCGGCGGAAG
>CANQKJ010000071.1 GCA_947624465.1 uncultured Oscillospiraceae bacterium | reverse complement strand
ATTGGTTTACCTCCTGTGCATAAGAAAAGGCCACGATTGTCAAATCGTGGCCTTTTCTGTCTGTTTGATTTTGTCACTTAGGCTCGCTTTTCGGGTAACTGCCTCATAAAAAGTTGGATTTTGTCTTGTGCTTTATCAGCAGCCACCTACACGGAAAGGGCGCCTTTTTGCGCGCTTGAAGGGGGCAAGATCAGGGCCTGCGGATGAGCAGGTTCAGCACCAGGGCCGCCACGGACAGGCACAGCAGCAGGATGAAGGGGGCGATATACCCGCCGGAGGAGGTGAGCAGGGCGCTGGAGGCGGTGGCCATGAAGGAGGCGCCCATCAGGTTGAAGTTCATGATGGAGAAGTTGGTGGGGAAGTACTTGGTGCCGTAGAAGGCGGAGGTGAACGCGGAGGTGACGGTGGGGCAGGAGCCGTAGGACAATCCGGTGAGGCACAGGCCCACGATACACAGCGGCAGGGAGTGGACCAGCACGGCCACCAGGGTGATGCCCGCCGCGGCGATGGTGAGGATATTGGCGGCCAGCATGGTCATCCGGCGGCCCAGGGAGTCGAAAAACGCGCCGGTGAGGATGCGGCCCAGGCCGTTGCACACCGACAGCACGCCCACCAGGACGGTGGCCAGCTCCAGCGTGGCCCCCACGGACTGGGACAGCTGGCTGGCGAAGCTGATGACCGAGTTGCCCACGGCGGCCAGGAACACGATGCACACAAAGGCCATCCAGAAGGAGGGCCGACGGATCATCTCCAGGGTGGTGAAGTCCCGGGGCTCAAAGCTCTCGCCGCCGGCCGCGGCCTTGGCCTTGGGCTGGGGGAACTGGGTGCCCTCGGGGGGCTTGCGGAGGATGAGGCCGGCGACCACCAGCACCACCCCCAGGGAGATGCCCAAAAAGCGGAAGGCGAACCGCCAGCCGATGTCGGCATTGCGGATGAAGGAGCCGGCCAGATTGCCCAGCACCAGGGCGGAGGCGCCGAAGCCCATGAGCAGCACGCCGGAGCAGAGGCCCTTCTTGTCGGGGAACCAGGCGCTGACGGTGGAGAGGATGACGTTGTAGGCAAAGCCGATGCCGGTGCCCGCCATGATGCCGTAGAACAGGTACAGCAGCACCACGCTGGAGCCGGACAGGGTGGAGGTCAGCACCAGGCCGGCGGCGGCGACGAGGCCGGCCGCGATGACGGACACGGCCACGCCCAGGCGCTTGCTCAGGATGCCGGCCAAAAAGGCGCCGATGCAGAAGAAGCACATGGTCAGGGTGAAGTTCAGGGCCATGTTGTTGGCGGCCCAGCCGAACTCGGCCTCCAGGGGGGAGCGGAGGATGGACCAGGCGTAGATGATGCCGGCGAAGAGCATGGCGGCCGTGCCGATGACCAGATAGAGCCAGCGGATGGACAGCTTTTGGGTGGAGTTGTTCATGAAAAGCACCTCGTTGTTCAGATTGTCTATGTAAAGGAACAGGCGTCCGAATTTTCAGGGTCAGGTCACGGGATCAGATGGGCCAGCGCCACCGCCCAGACGGGGATGGTCACCGCGGAGAACAGGGTGGACAGCAGCACCGTGGCCGCCGCCTGGAACTGGCTCTCCCGGTCGGGGTCGTACTGGATGGTGAAGGCCGCCAGCAGAGAGGGCACCGGCAGGGCGGAGAACATCACAGCCACGTGGGCCAGCTCCGCATCCAGCCGGGTCAGCAGGCAAAGCCCCAGGGTCAGGGCCGGCAGGGCCAGGTTGCGCACCAGGGGGATGAGGAAATACTTCACCTTCAGCAGCTTTTTGAAGTCGTACCGGCTGAGGGAGATACCGCACAGCACCATCCCCAGCGGGGAAGCGCAGCCCCCCAGGGAGTTGATGACGCCGGACACCGGCACGGGCAGGGGAAGCTGGGTCACGTACAGAATCAGGCCGATGAACACGGCGATGACCGGCGCGGAGAACCAGCCCTTGATCTGCTCCGCCAGGGTCTTTTTCCGGCGCTCCACCCCCGGCGGGGAGAGGAAGGGCTCGGCGGAGCTGTAATAGATCATCCGGTAGGGCACCAGGAACACCACGAAGTAGAACACGCCCTGGTCGCCGTAGAGGGCCTCCATCACCGGGATGCCCACGAAGGTGAAGTTGGTATACATACAGCTGAACCGCATCTGCCGGGCGGAGGTGGTCTTCCCCATGGCCAGGTACAGCCCCTGGCCCACGGCGAAGGTGACCGCCCACAGGATCAGCGCCAGGACCACCAGCCGGCCGCAGTTGATAAGCTCCTCCCAGGAGAAGTCCCCCAGCATGGAACGGACGATCATGCAGGGCAGGCACAGCTTCATCAGGAAGGAGGTCAGCGGCTTGTCGAAGTCGGCGGAGACGATCTTCAGGCGGACGGCCAGGATGCCGGCTCCCACCATGAGGATCAGCTGGATGGCCAGGGAGACGGACTGCTGCGCGGCGGCGGACATGAGGAGCCCCCTTTCCGGGTCAGGGTGAAACGGTACGGACAGCCGGACGGGAAGGACCTTCCCGTCCGGCGGTTCCGTATTTGACCGAAAACAAATTGTCAGTCCTCGACTTCCTCGTACTCGAAGTCGTCCAGGGTGCGGGCGCCGTTTTTCTCAAAGACGCCCTCGGCGCCGCAGGCGGGGCACCGGCCGAACCGGTCCTGGAAGTACGGGATCAGGTCCTCCGCGTACTTGAACTTTTTGCCGCAGTCCGGACAGTGGTAGTACATCAGGTTGACGCCCCAGCTCATGAACGATCTTACTTGAGCCCGAGGATCTGGCGGGCCTCATCGGGGGTGGCGGGCTGGCGGCCATATTCCTTGATGACCCGGACGGCCCGCTCTACGAACTGGCTGTTGCTGTCCGCCAGAACGCCCTTGGCGTACATCACGTTGTCCTCCATGCCCACGCGGATATGGCCGCCCAGGGCCACGGCGCCGTAGAGCATCTCCATGGCGGAGTGGCCCACGCCGAAGCAGCTCCAGGTGGAGCCGGGGCACAGCTGGTCCATGGTCTCCTTCATGAAGATCAGATTCTTCATGCTGCCGGGGATGCCGTTGGCGCAGCCCATGCAGAACTGGAAGTGCAGGGGGGCCTTCAGCACGCCCTTTTTCAGATAGTAGGCGGCGTTGGCGATCATGCCGGGGTCAAAGGCCTCGATCTCGGGTTTCACGCCCCACTCCTGCATATTCTTGCCCAGTTCCTCCAGGAACTTGGGGGGGTTCAGGAACAGGCTGGTGTGCAGCCAGTTCATGGAGCCGCAGTCATAGGAGCCCATCTCGGGGCGCAGCTCCTTCAGGTGGATCTGGCGGGTCTCCTCGGTGGCGTTCAGGTCGCCGGAGGTGGTCAGGTTCAGGATGATGTCGCAGTCGGGGTGGTTCTTGCGGAGCAGCTCCACCGTCTTGGCGAACTTGTTGTGGTCCATGGTGCCGTTGCCGTTGTCGTCCCGCATATGCAGATGGGCCACGGCCGCGCCCGCCTTCCAGCAGGCGTACACGTCCTCGGAGATCTCCTCCGGGGTCATGGGCACGTTGGGGTTGTTCTCCTTCTTGGGCCACGCGCCGGTGGTGGCCACGGTGATGATGCACTTGTTCTTCAGATCAGCCATGGGAAACAGTCCTTTCTGTCAAGTCTCATGGAAGTGCGGGCGCTCTCAGGCGCCCGCACCTCCGTGTGGTCAGATGATGATCACTTGTTGCGGTTGAACAGCTTCTGGATGTACTCCAGGCAGGAGTCGCCGTTGCCGTCGGCGGTGCCATAGCCGGTGCCGCCGTACTTGTAGGTGCGGGTGGGGACGCCGGGGACCAGCAGGTCCTCGTCGATCTCGGCGGAGCAGCGGGCCATGGAGCCGTCGCCCATGTACCAGCGGAGGGGGAAGCAGTTGAAGCGGAACCACACGCCGGCGGGGATCTTGTCCAAATCGCCGCCCAGGTTCTCCACGCCAACGATGCCGTGGCCCAGCATCTCCTTGTGGCAGGGCTCCCAGGTGCCCCACACGCCGATGTTCTCCAGGTCGCCGTACAGCTCGTCATAGGCCTTCTGGCCGAAGATGCGGATGTACTCGAACTTGTCGAACTTGGCATAGGCCTCCTCGCCGAACAGCTCCTTGTACTCCTCGGTGATGGGCTTGCCGGTGGCGCCCAGCAGGTTCATGCGGGTCATGCCGTTGTTGCCCATGGCGGTGTGCAGGGGGTGATCCAGCGCCTGGCTGTCCATGGCCACGCACTTGACCTTGTTCTTCACGAACCACTTGCCGGCCTCCACGCCGGTACCGGCGGAGTAGTGATAGTAGGCCTTGGAGTCGTCGAACAGGCGGTGCATACCGGTGTTCAGGCAGAGGACCTTGCCCTCCAGGTCGGCCTGGTTCACGCCGTATTTCTCGCAGGCGGCGTCCAGGTGCTTGTCGGTGATGAGGCCCCAGGGCTCGATGTCGATCTTCAGCACCACGGCGGTGCCGGTGTAGGCGTCGATGGGCATCTCGTCGCTGTAACGGGCGCGGCGGCCGTCGAACTCATACTCCATCACGTGACGGGGGGCGTCGCAGTGGGTGCCGGTGTGCATGGTGCACTTGATGCTCTGGGTCAGCACGCCGCCCTTGGCCATGGAGTGGGCGCCCACGATCTCCGGCTTGTCGAAATAGGGCCAGCGGGGGATCTCAGCGCCAAAGGGGTGGGTCAGGTCTACGAAAACAGTCTTGCCCATGATGATCGTTCCTCCTAAAAATGATTTTGGTGTGTTTTATTTGCCATAGAGCATCCTGATGAGATACTCGTTGAGGTCGGCGTTCTCCTTGGCGATCTGCTCGGGGGTCCACTTCATGAAGCCCTCGCCGGACTTAAAGCCCAGCTTGCCCTCGTCCAGCATCTGCCTGAGCAGGGGGGACGGCTCGTGGGAGTCCTCCAGATCCTTCAGGATGTAGTCGTGGATGTTGTAAGTGAGCTGGGTGCCCACCATGTCGCTGTTGGTCAGCGGGCCCAGCTGGGGCAGCCGCAGGCCGAAGGCGTACCGGACGGCCTTGTCCACCGTCTCGGGATCGGCGATGCCCCGCTCCACGATGGAGATGGCCTCGCGCCACAGGGCGTGCTGCATCCGGTTGGCGATGAAGCCGGGGACGTCCTTCTTGCACAGCACCGGCTCCTTGCCCACGGAGGCCAGCACGTCCATGACGGTCTGGGCCACCTCGTCGGAGGAGGCGTCGGACTTGACCACCTCCACCAGGGGGATCAGGTGGCCGGGGTTCCAGAAGTGGGTGCCCACGAAGCGCTCCCGGTGCTTCAGCTCGGCGCTGATCTCGCTGGGACTCATGACGGAGGAGTTGGTGCAGAAGATGGCGTCGGGCCGGCAGCGGGCCTCCAGCTTGGCAAAGGTCTCCCGTTTGATCTGCATATCCTCGAACACGGCCTCGATGACGAAGTCGGCGTTGGACACCAGGGGGGAGTCGATGTCGGTGGTGAACTGGATGCGGCTGAGGCGGTCCTCCACGTCGGCCTCGGTGAGGACGCCGTGGTCCACCAGCTGCTTGGTGTTGGTGCGGATGCCGCCGTACACGTCGGTCTGGTACAGGTCATAGACCGCGATCTGATAGGTGGGGTTGGAGGCGAACACGAAGGCGATGTTCTTGCCCATCATGCCGCCGCCGCAGATCAATACGTTTTTGATCTCCATGAAGGGATCCTCCTAATCACACCACCAGATAGCCGCCGGAGCAGTCGGCGTTGCTGCCGGTGATGAAGTCGGAGGCGGCGGAGGACAGGAATAGCGCGTAGCCCACGAAGTCGGCGGGCTCGCCCAGACGGCCGATGGGCTCCCGGTTCAGGAAGTTCTTGTACACGGCGGACTCGGGGTCGAACATCCACTCGGTCAGGTCGGAGCGGAACACGGTGGGGCAGATGGAGTTGACGTTGATGCCGTACTTGGCGGTCAGGTCGCAGGCCAGGCAGGAGACCATCAGGTCGGCGCCGCCCTTGGAGGTGCAGTAGCCGGTGTAGCCCGCCATGCCGCGCTTGGAGCGCTGGGAGGTGACGACCACCATCTTGCCGCCCTTGCCCTGGGCCACCATCTGGTGGGCCACATACTTGGTGACGATGTAGACGCTCTTGCAGTCGGCGTCCATGATGTACTGCCAGTCGGCCACGGACTGCTCCAGCACGTTCTGGGGCTTGTTGAAGCCGTGGGCCACGGCCAGGATGTTGATCTCGCCGTACTTGGCCACGCAGGCCTTGATGAGGGCGTCCACGTCCTCTTCCTTGGCGGGGTCGGCCACGAAGTAGCCGCAGTCGATGCCCTCGGCCTTGAACTCGTCCTCCAGGGCCTTCAGCTTCTTGTCGTTCCGGCCGGTCATGAAGACCTTGGCGCCGGCGTAGCCGTAGGCCTTGGCCAGCACGCAGCCCAGAGCGCCGGTGGCGCCGGTGACCAGGGCGACCTTGCCCTCAACGGAGAACATATTCTGAACAAAACTCTTTTCCACGGGAACCATGGGAAATTCCTCCTTTATAATTTTGATGGGCGGTGGATTCAGGCGTCAGGATAGTTGATGATGACCAGCATCTTGGCGGGCTTGCCGGACTCGTTCTTCAGGCCGCGGCCCTCGTTGGGCGGGAAGGAGATGGACTCGTTGGCGTGGATGACGTAGACGTTGCCGTCCTTGTCGGTGACGGTCATCTCGCCCTCCAGGACGTAGTAGACCTTCTCCAGCGGGTTGTCCTCATAGGCCCAGTCGGCGCCGCCGCCCGGCTCGAACTCGGACACGCCGATCCAGAACTTGGTGGCGCCGGTCTCGTCCTTGCCGTGATAGCGCTTGCAGGTCACGCCGAAATGTCCGGGGGGAAAGTAGGGCTGGAGCTCCTGATAGGTACGCTTGATCATGATGGATCGTCCTTTCCTGAATTGATTTTTGCGGTGTACGAGGGTTACAACTCTCATACTGTAATGATAAATTTTTTTGGGCAAATTTGCAAGCCCTATTGTGGGCTTCAGGAAAAATCCATCCAAGACGGGATGCCCCCAAATTGGAACTGTTTGCTTCGAAAAATCTGGCTGTTTGCGGGGAAATCCGGGATTTTTTTCGTTGGATTGTACAAACACTACAAAAAACCGCCGCGATTTTCTGCACAATTCACGATGGGGCCGGGAAACCCCGGAAAACCGCCCGGTCCCCGCGGAAAACGCGCTGTCCGGTCACAAAAGCGGGGACCGGCGCGCCGCCGGGGGAACTTTTAAGCGAATCTTAATGGCTTCCCACCGTTCAACTTAAATCGCGGCTGCTACCATGGACCCATCTTTCCCACGGAGGTGCGCCATGGCGGTCTTTCGACTCATCTGCGCGATCCTGCTCCTCGCGCTCAAGGCGTTCGGCGTCTATTTCACGGTGGTGGCGCTGTTCACCGTGCTGCCCTGCCGGAGGTTCCTCCCCGCCCCCTACCGCACCCGGTTCGCGGTGCTGGCCGCCGCCCGGAACGAGGAGGGGGTCATCGCGAACTTTGTGAAGAGCGTGAGAGCCCAGAACTATCCGCCGGACCTGTTCGACGTGTTCGTGGTCCCCAACAACTGCACCGACGGCACCGAGGGGGCCGCCCGGGCCGCCGGGGCGGAGATCATCCGCTGCCGCGGGCCTGTGGCCGGCAAGGGAGACGCGCTGCACCAGGCGTTCGCCCGGCTCATGGGCCGGGGGTACGACGCCTTCGTGGTGCTGGACGCCGACAACACCCTGGCCACGGACTACCTGGCCCGGCTCAACGACGCCTTCGCCGCCGGCGCCCGGGTGTGCAAGAGCCGCATGAGGACCGCCAATCCGTACGCCTCCCCGGTGGCGGGGTGCTACGGTCTGTTCAATTCCTCCGTGGACCTGGTGTGGAACCGGCCCAGGGCGGCCCTGGGGCTGTCCGCCAAGCTGGTGGGTACCGGCTTCGCCGTGTCGCGGGAGGTGCTGGAGGAGCTGGGCGGCTGGAACACCTCCACCATCGCCGAGGACTGCGAGTTCGCCTCCCGGCTGGCCCAGGCGGGGATCCGGGTGACCTGGGTGCCCGACGCGGTGAACTACGACGAGGCCCCCGCCGGGTTTGCGGTCTCCCTGCGCCAGCGGAAGCGCTGGATCAGTGGCATCATGCAGGTGGCCAGGCTCCGACTGGGGGAGCTGTGGCGGGCGGAGTGCCCCGCGCCCAAACTCCGCTTCGACATGACCATGTTCCTGCTGCTGCCCTTCTCCCAGGGGATCGCCGCCCTGCTGGGGGCGGCCCTGCTGCTGACGGGGGGGCCCGCCGGCCTGCCGGCCTTTCTGGTGGGACTGGCCCTCTCCTACCTGGGAGGCGCGGGGGCGGCCGCGGCGCTGGCCCTCTATGGCGGCTACGATCTGGCCGGAATGGTCCCCGCCATCCTGTTCTTCCCCCTGTTCACCGCCTCCTGGGCGCCCATCCAGGTCCTCTCCCTGTTCCGCGACACCCGCCGCTGGAGCCCCATCGTCCATCGGGGAGCCGTCCCCGCGGCGGTGAAGTGACGGGAAAAATTTCTCCGCACCGTTGCCCGCTTCCGTGCATATACTGGTCTGTAAGAGGGGAGTGCTTATCCCAGAGCAGAAAGCGGACAGAACAGGAGCGGACCATGAGAGGATGTTTCCACATGATCCCGGACCCCGCGCCCCAGGACGTGGACGACCTGATCTTCGGACAGGACGGCCCACGGGTGAGCGAGCGGTGAGCGGGAGATGAAAAGGAGCTGCGAAAGCGGCTCCTTTTTGACTGCTCCGGCAACTTTCTCCTTTACAACCGGCCGCCGGTCCGATATAATATATGAGATAATTCAGGCCAAATGAGGGAAGATCTATGATCGTGCAATTTGAGGACTACAAGACGAAGCTGAACGCCCTGAGACCCGAACTGGAGCTGCTGGGCCAGTCCCTGGACCTGGAGGGGGCCGAGCGGGAGCTGGACGAGCTGCGTGCCCAGTCCGCCTCCGACGGATTTTGGAACGACGTGGAGAAGGCCAGGAAGGTCCAGCAGCGCATCAGCCGCCTGGAGGACAAGACGGCCTCCCAGGAGAAGCGGCTGGGCCAGCTGGAGGACCTGCTCACCCTGTGCGAGATGGGCCAGGAAGAGGAGGACGAGTCCCTGGTGCCCGAGGTGGAGGAGGGCTTTGCCAGGCTGGAGGAGGAGATCCAGGCCGCCCGGCTGGACACCCTGCTCTCCGGCGAGTATGACGCCTCCCCCGCCATCGTGTCCCTGCAGGCGGGAGCCGGCGGCACCGAGGCCCAGGACTGGGCCCAGATGCTCTACCGGATGTACACCCGCTGGGCGGAGCGCCACGGGTACAGCTACACCATCCTGGACTACC
>CANQKJ010000070.1 GCA_947624465.1 uncultured Oscillospiraceae bacterium | reverse complement strand
TGCGCACCGAGGCCTCCGCCAAGTTCGAGAAGGGCCTGGACCCCCTGAACACCCTCCCCGCCGTCAACCGGGCCTGCGAGCTGGTGGAGATGCTTGGGGCCGGCGAGGTGGTCGATGGCGTCATCGACATCCTGAACGACGTGCCCCAGCCCACCGTGCTGAAGCTGGAGCCGGACAAGATCAACGCCCTGCTGGGCACCGACGTGCCCGCGGACGAGATGGTCCGCATCCTCCGCAAGCTGGATTTCCAGGTGGACGGCGACCAGGTCACCGTGCCCTCCTGGCGGGGCGACGTGCGGCGCATGGCCGACCTGGCCGAGGAGGTGGCCCGGTTCCACGGGTACAACAACATCCCCGTCACCCTCATGCGGGGACAGACCACCCAGGGGGGCTACTCCCCCGCCCAGAAGCTGGAGAACCGCTTGGGCGAGCTGTGCCGCGACTGCGGGTACGACGAGATCATCACCTACTCCTTCATCTCCCCCACGGCCTACGACAAGATCGGCTGGTCCAGGGACTACGCTATGCGGAACTCCTTTAAGATTTTGAACCCGCTCGGCGAGGACACCTCCATCATGCGGACCACCACCCTGCCCTCCATGCTGGAGATCCTGGCCCGGAACTGGAGCTACCGGAACAAGAACGTGAAGCTCTACGAGCTGGGCCGGATCTACCTCCCCGGCGGCGAGAACGGCCTGGCCAACGAGAGCAAGGTATTGACCCTGGGGGCCTACGGCGAGGGCATGGACTTCTTCGCCTTCAAGGGGGCCGTGGAGGCCGTTTTGAAGGGTATCCGGGCGGTGAACGTGCGGTTCGAGACGGCCAACTTCGACACCTGGGGCGATTCCGTGGCCCCCTACCATCCCGGACGGGTGGCGGCGGTGTTCAGCGGCAGCGACTGTCTGGGCTTCCTCGGGCAGATCCACCCCAGCGTGGCCAAGAACTACGGCGTGGACGGGGAGCTGTACTGCGCGGAGCTGTCCTTCGACGAGCTGGCCCTGGCCCAGGGGCCTGACGCGGAATATACGGCCCTGCCCAAATATCCCTCGGTGGACCGGGACATCGCCGTGGTATGCGACGAGGCCGTCACCGTGGGGACCCTGGAGGAGACCATCCGCAAGGGGGCCAAGGGGCTTTTGAAGCACGTGGAGCTGTTCGACATCTACCGGGGTCCCGGCATCGCCCCCGGCAAGAAGTCGGTGGCGTTCAGCCTCACCCTGCGCTCCGACGACCGCTCCCTCACCGGCGAGGAGGCCGACGCCGACGTGAAGTCCATCCTGGAGGCCCTGGAGAAGGACTGCGGGGCCGTCCTGCGGTAAATTGGAAACAGAGAAAGAGCAGGGGCCCGAACGCGGGTCCCTGCTCTTTGCCGCTGGCGCTGTCAGTGATACGCATCCAGGGGGCGGGGCCGCTCATTCCCCTTGCTTAAACGCCGCAAAAATGGTACACTATCCACAATGAACGTCCAAGGGAGGTCCCGCCCATGAAGCTGATGGTCATCGACGGCAATTCCATCGTCAACCGCGCCTTTTACGGCGTCACCCAGAACCTGTCCACCCGGGACGGGCTGCCCACCAACGCCGTGTTCGGCTTCCTCAACATCCTGCTCAAGCTGCTGGACGAGGAACAGCCCGACGGGCTGGCGGTGGTCTTCGACCTCCACGCCCCCACCTTCCGCCACCTGGCCTACGACGGCTACAAGGCCACCCGCCACGGTATGCCTGAGGAGCTGGCCGCCCAGATGCCGGTGCTGAAAGAGGTGCTGGACGCCATGAACGTCCGCCGGTACGAGCTGGAGGGCTGGGAGGCCGACGACCTGCTGGGCACCATGGCAAAGGTCAACGAGGGGGAGGGCGGGACCACCGTCATCGTCACCGGGGACAAGGACTCCCTCCAGCTCATCGACGAAAAGACGACGGTGAAGCTGGTGTCCACCCGCATGGGCCAGACCACCACCAAAGAGATGACCCCCGAGGCCTTCCGGGCGGAGTACGGCTTCGACCCCATCCACATGATCGACCTGAAAGCCCTCATGGGGGACTCCAGCGACAACATCCCCGGCGTGGCCGGCATCGGGGAGAAGACCGCCATGCCCCTGGTGCAGCTCTACGGCACCGTGGAGACCCTTTATGACCATATGCCGGACGTGTGTACCGCCCCCGGCGTCCCCGCCAAGGCCGGGGTCATCAAAAAGCTGGAGGCGGGCCGGGACCAGGCGATGATGTCCAAGGACCTGGCCACCATCCGCACCGACGCGCCCATGGGGTTCCGCCCCGCCGACGCCGCCCGGAAACCCTGGAACGAGCAGGCCCTCTATGACATCCTCCTGCGGCTGGAGTTCTCCAAGCTCATCGACCGGCTGGGACTTCACCCCGGCCCCGCGGGAGGCGCGGCGGAGAGACAGGCGGCGGGGGCCGTCAGCGCCAGCGAGACGGTGACGGACCGGGCCCGGACGGAGGAGCTGCTCTCCCTCTGGCGGGGGCTGGATCATGTGTCCTTCCTGGCTCTGCCCGATCTCAGCGTGCTGTGCGCGGTGTGGGAGGACGGAGACGGCCTCCGGACCGCCGCGCTGTGCGCCGACCGGCTGGACTGCTACAACGACTTCCTCAGGGGATTTTTCGCCCCCGACATCAAAAAAGTCACCCACGACTGCAAGAACCTGATGACCCGGCTGCTGGAGGAGAGCCTGGGCGTGGACGGCTTCCTGTTCGACACCGCCATCGCCGCCTATCTGCTCTCCCCCACCGACGGCAGCTACGAGCTGGAAAAGCTGTCCGTCTCCTACTTCAATGCGGAGGCGGCCAGCGCCAGGGACTACCTGGACCCGGACGCCTTCAGCCCCCTGGCCGACCGGGCGGTCCCCCTGGCGGCGCTGACGGGCCACGCCGCCCTTGTGGAGTCGCTGTACCGTGAGCTGGGGATGCGGCTGGACGAGCTGGGGCTGCGGGCTGTCCACGACGACATCGACCTGCCCCTGTGCCCGGTGCTGGCAAGGATGGAGCGGGCGGGGGTGCTGGTGGACGGCAGGGCGCTGGCGGACTTCGGCAAGAGCCTGAAAACCGGCATCGACGCATTGGAGGCGGAGATCTACCGGCTGGCGGGGGAGCGGTTCAACATCCTCTCCCCCAAACAGCTGGGGACCGTCCTGTTTGACAAGCTGGGGCTGCCGCCGGTCAAAAAAACGAAAACCGGCTACTCCACCAACGCGGAGGTGCTGGAAAAGCTCCGCCCACGGCATGAGATCATCGGGGCCATCCTGGACTACCGGCAGCTCACCAAGCTGAACTCCACCTATGTGGAGGGCCTGGGCAAGGTCATCGCCCCCGACGGGCGCATCCACACCTGCTTTCAGAACACCGTCACCGCCACCGGGCGGCTCAGCTCCACTGAGCCGAATCTGCAGAACATCCCCGTGCGCACCGAGCTGGGGGCCGAGATGCGGAAGATGTTCACCGCCGCGGCCGGGAACGTGCTGGTGGACGCGGACTACTCCCAGATCGAGCTGCGGCTGCTGGCCCATATGTCGGGGGACTCCGCCATGATCGGCGGGTTCAACTCGGGGGTGGACATCCACACCGTCACCGCCTCCCAGGTGTTCGGGGTGCCGCGGGACCAGGTGCCCCCCGCCCTCCGGAGGGCGGCCAAGGCGGTGAACTTCGGCATCGTGTACGGCATCTCCGCCTTCTCCCTCTCGGAGGATATCCACGTCACCGTGGCGGAGGCCAGGGAGTATATGCAGAAGTATTTTGAGCACTACTCCGGCGTCCGGGCCTATATGGACCGGGTGGTGGAGAAGGGCCGGGAGGACGGATACGTGTCCACTCTCTATGGCCGGCGGCGCTGGCTGCCGGAGCTGAAGTCCTCCAACTTCAACACCCGGTCCTTCGGGGAGCGGGTGGCGCTGAATATGCCCATCCAGGGCACCGCCGCCGACATCATCAAGCTGGCCATGATCCGGGTGGACCGGCGGCTCCGCTCCGAGGGGCTGGCCGCCCGGCTGGTGCTCCAGGTCCACGACGAGCTCATCGTGGAGTGCCCGGAGGCGGAGGGCCAAAAAGTCCGGGACCTGCTGGAGGAGGAGATGGAGGGGGTGGCCGCCCTGGCCGTCCCCCTGCTGGCCGAGGCCAAGGTGGGAAAGACCTGGGCGGAGGCCCATTAGGAGGTCATTATGGAGTATCGTCTTGTTCCCATGACGGAGGGGCATATCCCCCAGATCGCCGCGCTGGAGGCGGCCAATTTCTCCCGGCCCTGGAGCGAATCCCTGCTCCGGGACCTGCTGGGCAGCCGGCACTCCCATATGCTGACGGCGGAGGGAGCGGACGGGACCGTGCTGGGCTATGCCGGTCTCACCGCCGTGGCCGGCGAGGGGTATATCGACAACATCGCCGTGGCCGGACCGTACCGGCGGCAGGGCGTCGCCCGGGCCATGCTGGAGGAGTTCATCCGCCGGGGCCGGGAGGGAGGGCTCGCCTTCCTCACCCTGGAGGTGCGGGCCTCCAACGCCCCGGCCATCGCCCTCTATGAGAAGCTGGGCTTTGAGCTGGCGGGCCGCCGCCGGCGGTACTACGACGACCCCCCGGAGGACGCCCTGCTGATGACGCTGGAATTTGAGGGAAAAGAGTGACGCTATGAACATCCTGGCCTTTGAATCCTCCTGCGACGAGACCGCCGCCGCCGTGGTGAAAGACGGCAGGACGGTGCTGTCCTCGGTGATCGCGTCGTCGGCGGATATGCACGCCGTCTACGGGGGCGTTGTGCCCGAGATCGCCTCCCGCAAGCACGTGGAGGCCATCTCCGGCCTGGCCGACGAGGCCCTGCGGCAGGCGGGGATCGGCAAGGGGGATATCGACGCCGTGGCGGTGACCTGCGCCCCGGGGCTGATCGGGGCCCTGCTGGTGGGGGTCTCCTTCGCCAAATCCGCGGCCTTCGGGCTGGGGGTCCCCCTCATCCCCGTCCACCATGTCCGGGGGCACATCGCCGCCAACTACATCGCCCACCCGGATCTGGAGCCTCCCTTCCTGTGCCTGTGCGTGTCCGGGGGGACCACCGCCCTGGTGGACGTGCGGGACTACACCGACTTCCGGGTGCTGGGGTCCACCCGGGACGACGCCGCCGGCGAGTGCTTCGACAAGACCGCCCGGGTGCTGGGCCTGGGCTACCCCGGCGGCGGGCCGCTGGACAGGATGGCCCAGGGGGGGAACGACCGCGCCTATGTGTTCCCCCGGGCCCATGTGGAGGGCAATCCGCTGGACCTGTCCTTCTCCGGGCTGAAAACGGCTGTGCTGAACCTTATCCACAACGCGGACCAGAAGGGGGAGGCCCTGGACCTCCACGACCTGGCGGCCTCCTTTTCCGCCGCCGTGTCCGACGCCCTCATCCCCCGGACCATGGAGGCCAACGCGCTCACCGGCTACAACAGGATCGCCGTGGCGGGGGGCGTGGCCGCCAACAGCCGCATCCGGGCCGACCTGACGGCGGCCTGCGAACAGGCCGGGGCCAGACTGTGGCTGCCGCCGCCGGCCCTCTGCGGAGACAACGCCGCCATGATCGGCTGCCAGGGGTACTATGAGTATCTGGCGGGCCATACCGCCGGATGGGATTTGAACGCCAGGGCCAGCCTGGATATTTCCAAAAGCTGAAACGGTATCGTTGGGGCCGCCAGATACCGGGGGTCCCCGCAAAGCCGCCCTTTGGCTTTGTGGGGAGAGGAAGCGCAGCGGAGCGAACGACGTCTGCCGCCTGCGGTGGACGGAGCGATGCGCAGCTTGCGCTGACGAGGCGGGGGCAGCATATACGATTATGTCAACCAAATCGGCGCTTCATTTCGTGAAAAAAACCGCTGTCGGTTTTTGTAATATTTGGTAGATTTGCCGCGATTCATTGAAACAGCGCTGTCACAGGCTGTTGAAAATCTTGTTCAAGTTGTGGATAACTTTTTGTATCAGGAATTATAATTAGCATTATGTAAACTTTTTATTCCGGGAGTCCGGTTCCCTTTTGGTTCCCGGAAAAAGGGAATTTCCGGGGATTCGGAGCCTTTTCTTTCACAATTTGTTGAACTTTCAGGCGGGTATACAGATAGTAATACAGCTTGACGGCGGGGGACCTTTCGTGGTACACTATCCGTGCTGTATGACTGACGGAAGTGGAGCCACCACATGGAGTACAGCGGCGCGCCGCGCCTGATCGCCGACCGTCTGGGCGCACATCTCTCTGTGCGCCCTTTTATTTTTGGACGCATGACGACAAGGAGGAAAACACACATGAAAACCGACATCGAGATCGCCCAGAGCGCCCAAATGCTGCCCATCGCGGAGGTGGCCGCCCGGGCCGGCATCAACGAGAGCCTGCTGGAGTACTACGGGAAGGTAAAGGCCAAGATCGACGTGGTCCCCCTCCGGGACAGGCCCCGGAAGGGAAAGCTGATCCTGGTCACCGCCATCAATCCCACCCCGGCGGGCGAGGGCAAGACCACCACGTCGGTGGGCCTGGCCGACGCGCTGAAAAAGCTGGACAAGAACGTGCTGCTGTGCCTGCGGGAGCCCTCCCTGGGCCCCGTGTTCGGCGTGAAGGGCGGGGCGGCCGGCGGCGGATACGCCCAGGTGGTCCCCATGGAGGACATCAACCTCCACTTCACCGGGGACTTCCACGCCATCGGGGCCGCCAACAACCTGCTGGCCGCCATGCTGGACAACCACATCCAGCAGGGGAACCAGCTGGGCATCGACGTGAAGAAGATCACCTGGCGGCGGTGCGTGGACATGAACGACCGGCAGCTCCGCAATATCGTGGACGGCCTGGGCGGCCGGATGCAGGGGGTCCCACGGGAGGACGGGTTCGACATCACCGTGGCCAGCGAGATCATGGCGGTGCTGTGCCTGGCCACCGATCTGAAAGACCTGAAGGCGCGGCTGGCCCGGATCATCGTGGGCTACACCTATGACGACCGGCCCGTCACCGCCGCCGACCTCAAAGCCCAGGGGGCCATGGCCGCCCTTTTGAAGGACGCCATCAAGCCCAACCTGGTGCAGACCCTGGAGAACACCCCCGCCCTGGTCCACGGCGGGCCCTTCGCCAACATCGCCCACGGGTGCAACTCCGTCTCCGCCACCGACACCGCCCTCAAGCTGGCCGACTACGTGGTCACCGAGGCGGGCTTCGGCGCCGACCTGGGGGCGGAGAAGTTCCTGGACATCAAGTGCCGGGCCGCCGGGCTCCACCCGGACGTGGTGGTCATCGTGGCCACCGTCAAGGCCCTGAAATACAACGGCGGCGTGCCCAAGGCCGAGCTGGGGGCCGAGAACGTGGCCGCCCTGGAGAGGGGCCTGCCCAACCTGCTCAAGCACGTGGAGAACATCACAAAGGTGTACGGCCTGCCCTGCGTGGTGGCCATCAACCGCTTCACCAACGACTCCGACGCCGAGCTGGCCCTCATCCGGGACAGGTGCAGAGAATTAGGGGTCAACGTGGCCCTGTCCGAGGTGTGGGGCAGGGGCGGCGACGGCGGCCTCGGGCTGGCCGAGGAGGTCCTGCGGCTGTGCGAGACCCCCAGCCAGTTCCGCTTCGCCTATAAGCTGGACAAGCCGCTGAAGGAGAAGATCGAGACCATCGTAAAGAAGGTCTACGGTGGCGCGGGGGTCAGCTATTCCGCCGCCGCCGAGAAGGAGCTGGACCGGCTGGAGAAGATGGGCTTCGGCGGTCTGCCTGTGTGCATGGCCAAGACCCAGTACTCCCTGTCCGACGACCCGTCCAAGCTGGGCCGGCCCGAGGGGTTCACCGTCTCCGTCAGCAAGGTGAAGGTGTCCGCCGGGGCGGGCTTCGTGGTGGTGCAGACCGGGGACATCATGACCATGCCGGGGCTGCCCAAGGTCCCCGCCGCCGAGAAGATCGACGTGGACGAGAACGGGGTCATCTCCGGGCTGTTCTGAGCAGAACTCCCGCAAGGAGGGTTTTTCGTGAAGTACGCGCTCATCACCGGCGGCAGCCGGGGCATCGGGGCCGCCACGGCCCGTGAGCTGGCCCGCCGGGGCTGGGGGGTGGCCGTGGGTTACCTCCACAGCGAGGAAAAAGCCTTAGTCCTGGCGGAGGAGCTGTCCGCCCTGGGGGTCCCCGCCATGGCTGTCCGGGCCGACGTGGCCGACCGGGCACAGGTGGAGCGGATGGTTGACAATGTGTTAAAGAATTTTTGTCAACTTGACAGTTTGATTTGCAGCGCCGGCCTCTCCCACGTGGGGCTTATCAGTCAAATCGACGAATCGGACTGGCGGCGGCTGTTCGCCGTCAATGTGGACGGCGTCCACCACTGCTGCCGGGCGGTGCTGCCCCATATGCTGCACCGGAAATCGGGCAGCATCGTCACCCTGTCCTCCATGTGGGGCCAGGTGGGGGCCTCCTGCGAGGCCGCCTACTCCGCCACGAAGGGGGCGGTGATCGCCTACACCAAGGCCCTGGCCAAGGAGCTGGGGCCCTCCAGCATCCGGGTGAACTGCGTGGCCCCGGGGGTCATCGACACCGACATGAACGCCCATCTGTCCTCCGGGGACCTCCGCGCCCTGGCGGAGGAGACCCCGCTGGGCCGCGTCGGCACGGCGGAGGAGGCCGCCAGGGCCGTCGCCTTTCTGGCCGGAGACGAGTCCTCCTTCCTCACCGGACAGGTGCTGGCCCCCAACGGCGGGCTGGTCGTCTGAGCCGCGGCAATACACGAAACCGCCCCGTTTTCGGGGCGGTTTTCCTGTCTTTGGGGGGCATTTGGCGTATTTCCCGTCACAATACCGCAGGGAACGGCCGGTTGGGAAGATGTCCTTGTGCAGTTTCACGGTTGACAATGGAGGGGGCCGCCAATATAATTGTCAATATCTTTGGGAGCGGGCAGCGCCCGTTCAGCGCCCCCAATCGGGGGCGCGCTCCGAAGATACCCCGTAAGAAATGATATTTTTAGGAGGAAATCGAAATGAAAAAGAGCATCCGCTTCCTCGCTCTGGCGCTGGCCCTGATGATGGTCATGGCGCTGTGCGCCTGCACCCCCGAGGATCCCAACGTGGGCCCCGCCAGCAACCCCGGCACCGAGTCTCAGTCCGGCACCGAGCCCTCTGACGCCGGCACCGAGCCCAGCCAGTCCGGCAATGAGCCCGCCGGCGAAGCCAGCGGCACCTTCAAGCTGGGCGGCATCGGCCCCATGACCGGCGGCGCGGCCCAGTACGGCATGGCCGCCATGACCGGCGCCCAGATCGCCGTGGACGAGATCAACGCCCTGGGCGGCCCCGTCCAGTTCGAGTTCAACGCCCAGGATGACGTGAACGTGGCC
>CANQKJ010000069.1 GCA_947624465.1 uncultured Oscillospiraceae bacterium | reverse complement strand
TTGGTGGCCTGGCGCTGGGCGTCGGTAAAGTAGGCGGGCACGGTGATGACCGCCTCGGTGATGGTCTGGCCCAGGTACGCCTCGGCGTCGGCTTTCAGCTTCTGCAGGATCATGGCGCTGATCTCCTGGGGGGTGTAGCGCTTGCCGTCGATGTCCACCTTATAGTCGGAACCCATCTCCCGCTTGATGGAGCTGATGGTGCGGTCGGGGTTGGTGATGGCCTGGCGCTTGGCCACCTGGCCCACCAGGCGCTGGCCGTCCTTGGTAAAGGCCACCACGGACGGGGTGGTGCGGCTGCCCTCCGCGTTGGGGATGACGACGGTCTCGCCGCCCTCCATGACGGAGACGCAGGAATTGGTGGTGCCCAGATCGATACCGATGATTTTAGACATTGTTGTTTCCTCCATTTATAGAAATTTGTTTTTTCACGGATTCAGTTTGCCACCTTGACCATGGCGAAGCGGATGACCTTGTCGCCGCAGATGAAGCCCTGCTGGAACACGTCCACGATGGTGTTTTCCCCAGCGTTTTCGTCCTCCACGTGCATGACCGCGTTGTGGCGGTTGGGGTCGAAGGTCTCTCCCATGGCGGGGATGACCTCCACGCCCAGGCCCGTCAGCGCGTCCTGGAGGCCCTTCATGGTCATCTCCACGCCCTTTTTGAAGGCGTCGTCGGCGGTCTCCTGTTTCAGCGCCCGCTCCAGATTGTCGTACACCGGCAGGAATGCGGCCACGGTCTGGGTCTTGGCGTCGGTCCAGAGGGCCTCCTTCTCCTTGGCGGTGCGCTTGCGGTAGTTGTCGTACTCGGCGGCCAGCCGGAGATATTTGTCCTCGGCGGCGGCCAGCTTTTCGGCGCTGTCGTCCCTGGGCGGCTCCGCTTTGGGGGCCTCCTCCTTGGGGGGCTCCTCCTGCCGGGGCTGCTCCTCCTTGACCTCGGAGGGCTGCTCGGGTTCGGCCTTGTCGTGCTTTTTCTTTTTATCAGACATGGGTGTTTACTCCTCCTTCTCCTTTGCCGGTCCGGCGGGGGGCAGCTCCGGCGTGCCGAACAGCTTGGACAACCCGTCCGCCACATAGGACAGCTTGGCGGCCACCTTGGCGTAGTCCATCCGGGTGGGGCCCACCACGCCGATGACCCCCTTCATGCCGTCGCCGATGTCGTAGCTGGCCAGCACCACGCTGGAGTCCTTCAACTCCTCGGCCACGTTCTCCGGCCCGATGAGGATCTTCGCGCCGTCGTCGTTGAGGGCGGGAAGGGCCAGGGACTGGGCGATGGTCTGCTCCTCAGAGAGGTAGGCCATCAGCTTCTGGGCCTTGCCCACGTCCTGGTACTCGGGGTGGTCCAGGATGTGGCTGGTCCCGGCGGTGTAGACGGCGCTGTTCTCCAGGGAATCCAGCACCTCCATGGCGAAGGACACCACCAGGGAGATCAGGCCGTAGGAGCCGCCGGCGGCGTGTTCCGCCACCCGCATGAGTTCCGGGGTGAGCTGGTCCAGGGTCTTGCCCACAAAGGCGGTGTTCAAAAGGGTGGTGAGCAACTGGAGCTGCGGCTCCGACAGATCGGTGGGCAGCCGGAACAGCTTGTTTTTCACCAGGTTCCCGTCGGTCATCACCACGGCGATGAAGGAGGCGCTGTCCACCAGGATCAGATCGAACCGCTTGATGGTGGGCCGCTTGGGATTGCCCGCCAGGGCGAAGGCCGGATAGTTGGTCAGCTGGGACACCATCCGCCCCGCCTGGTCGATGACCTTGTCCAGCTCCCGCATTTTCAGATGCAGGGCGTCGTTGATCTGCCTGGTCTCCTCCAGGCTGAGCCGCTGCTCCTCCATCAGCTCGTTCACGTACAGCCGGTAGCCCTTGGGGGAGGGGATGCGCCCCGCGGAGGTGTGGGGCTGCTCCAGATAGCCCAGTTCGGTGAGATCCGCCAGCTCATTGCGGATGGTGGCCGAGGACACGTTCAGCCCGGTGAGCTCCTGAAGCGCCCTGGAGCCGATGGGCTCCGCCGTCTGGATATAGCGTTCCACCACGGCGCGCAAAATTTTCTTCTTTCGCTCCGTCAACTCCAAGGAACGGTCCTCCTCTCCGGGTTTTAGCACTCAAACTCCCCGAGTGCTAAAGACAATGTACCACTCCTTGCCGGAATTGTCAATCCCCCAGTTTGTAAAATAAATGTGAATGGTCCCATCTGCGAGAATGGGGCCTCTGTTTCGCAGCCCCCGCCTCCGATTGCTAACCCGCCGTCCCCCATGCCGTTGTCCCTTTCGGTGCAAAAGAGGGGCCTTTTGGAAAAAAGCCCTTCCCTTTCCGGCCGGTCCGTAGTAAAATATAAGGTGTTGTATCCTGTTTTGACGATCCTGACTGTTTTCGCGCCCCCGGGCGCGTGATGGAGGCTCTTATGAATGTGATCCCGCTCACCGCCGAAACGGCCCGGACGTTTTGGGACAAGGCGCTCTCCGGTCTGGCCTGGTTCTTCACCAGCCTCTCCCCGGCGGCCGTCTGGGCCATTCTGGGCATCGCCGTCTGCGTGGCCTTTTTCGTGTACTATTGGTGGTGCCTCAAGCCCCGGCCCCACTCCCTGGAGTGGGTGTCCATGGCGGAGGAGGCCGCCAGGCCCAGGCGGATGACCCTCACCCTGCCCCACCACAAGCTGACCCGGCGGGATATCCTGCCCGTGCTGCTGCTGACCGCCGTCTACGCCTTTACCGCCTTCTTCCGGCTGGGCGGCTTCACCGATCCCCAGTCGGCCCGGTCCTTCTCCCAGCGGGAGACCGTCTCCTTTGAGCTGGCGGAGGAGGTCACGGTGGGCGGCGTGGGCTGGTTCGCCGGCATCGGCACCGGGGACTACTCCCTGGAGCTGTCCGCCGACGGGGAGACCTGGACCGCCCTGAAGGCGGTGGACGAGGTGTGGGAGGACGGCGCCTGGCGGGCCCAGGAGCCGGGGGAGGACACATCCGGCAAGACCACCCGTCTGGCCTACTACTGGGAGGACGCCCTCCCCGGCGGGGCGGGGGCTGTCCAGTCCATGCGGCAGGGATACAGCACCCTGCTGAAGTGGCACAAGGCCACGGTGGAGGGCGGTGCCGTCCCGGCCAGATACTTCCGCCTCACCGGCGATCCGGACAATTCGAAGTCCCCCATGGACCTGGGGGAGCTGGTGCTGTATGGCGCGGACGGCGGGATGCTTGCCGTCTCCGCCGACGGGGCGGACGGCCTGTTCGACGAGCAGGACACCGTGCCGGAGCGGTCCACCTACATGGACTCCTCCTACTTTGACGAGATCTATCACCCCCGCACCGCCCTGGAGCATCTCAGGAACATCTATCCCTATGAGGTGTCCCATCCCCCCCTGGGCAAACTCATCCTCTCCGTGGGCATCCTGATCTTCGGCATGGTACCCTTCGGCTGGCGGTTCATGGGGACGCTCTTCGGCGTGCTGATGGTGCCCATCCTTTATATCTTCCTGAAAAACCTGTTTGGCAAGACCCCGGTGGCCCTCTGCGGCACGGCCCTGTTCACCTTCGACTTCATGCACCTGGTCCAGACCCGCATCGCCACCATCGACACCTACGGCGTGTTCTTTATCCTGGTCTCCTACTACTTTATGTACCGCTGGCTGGCGGTGCCCGCCGGGAAAAAGCTCCGCTGGCACATCCCGCCGCTGTTTCTCAGCGGGCTGTTCTGGGGGATCGGCTGCGCCTCCAAGTGGACGGTGGTATACGCGGGCGCGGGCCTGGCGGTGATGTGGCTGCTGGGGATGATCTTCAAGAGCCGGGAGTGGGCCGACCTGTCCCGCCCCGCCTGGGACGAGGAGAACCAGGCCATGCTCTATCCCTCCGTCCCCCGGTTCTGGGTACACGCCCTGGCCACCACCCTGCTGTCCGTGGTCTTCTTCGTTGTCATTCCCCTGTCCGTCTACACCGTCTCCTATTTCCCCTACGCCTCCGCCCGGGGGAACGAGGGCGGCTTCGCCGGCATGGCGGTCCAGTCCGCCGCCTGGCCGGCGGAGAAGCTCCCCGGCTATCTGGCCGAGGCCGCGCACAGCGATGCGGAAAACGGCGTCAAGGCCTTTTTCGACGCCATCCCCTCCGACTCCGACGACCCGGTGGACATCATGATGCACAACCAGTATTTTATGCTCACCTATCACCAGGGGGTCCATACGCCCCACCCCTACCAGTCCGACTGGTATGAGTGGATCGTGGACGGCCGGCCCATCCTCTACTATCGGGACTATGGCCGGACCGCCGGCGGGGAGCAGACGGTGTCCCTGTTCGCCTCCTTCAACAATCCCCTGGTGTCCTGGCTGGGGCTGGCGGCCTTCTTCGCCGTGCTGATTCGGACCGTCCGCAAAAAGAACGGCGTCGGCCTGTTCATCGTCATCTCGGTCCTGTCCCAGTTCGTGCCCTGGCTGTCCATCGGGCGGACCCTGTTCGCCTACCACTACTTCCCCACCATCCTGTTCCTCTGCTTCGCCGTCACCTATCTGATGAACGACATCTTTGACCGCCGCCGGGAGGGATACCGTCTGGCGGTGTACGGCTTCACCGGGTGCGTCGTTTTGCTGTACGCGGTGTTCTATCCCGCCCTGATCGGGCTGTATACCCCCCTGTGGTACGGGAGCTATTTCCTCCGCTGGTTCCCCAGCTGGCCCCTGTGAGGTGAGTCCATGTATCTCTGCGACATCCACACCCACAGCCTCATCTCCCCGGACAGCGAGGCGCCTCTGGCCGCCATGGCGGAGGCGGCGGCGTCCGCGGGGCTGAGAGAGTTGTGCGTCACCGACCACTGCGACCTGCTGCACTGGGAGGGCCGGCCCGGCGGCGCCTTCGACTGGGCCGCCGCCAAAGAGCAGTACCGGGCGGCCAAATCCGCCTTTGGCGGCAGGCTCACCCTCCGGCTGGGGCTGGAGCTGGGCTCCGCCCCCTTTGACCCGGAGAAAGCCAGGGCGGTCATCGCCGGGGGCGGGGAGGAGCTGGACTTCGTGCTGGGCTCCCTCCACAACTGGATCGGGGACGAGGGGGACATCGACTTCTATTTCAGCCGGTTCGCCGGGGACGCGGCCCTGTGCCGCAGGGCCATGGACAACGCCCTCTCCCACACCTGGGCGCTGGCGGCCAAATATCCCGACTGCTACGACAGCCTTGCCCACGTGCTCTATCCCCTGCGGTATATCCGCCGGGATGGCATGGACCTGCCTCTGGCGGACTATGAGGAGGCCCTCCGGGCCATTTTCACCGAGGTGGCCAGGACCGGCCACGCCCTGGAGGTGAACACCCATCACGGGCAGGATATGGACGACTGGCCCCTGCTGCTGCGCTGGTTCAAAGAGTGCGGCGGCGAGCTGGTCACCGTGGGGTCCGACGCCCACCGGCCCGGCGACATGGCCGGGGGCGTCCCCCAGGCGCTGGCGCTTATCAAGGCCGCCGGATTCGAGCATATCACCACCTATGAGAAGCGCAGGCCCGTCACCCATCCGCTGTAAACAGAAAGGGGAATCACGCCATGAAGATCGCCATCGCGTCCGACCACGGCGCTTTCGCGCTGAAGGAGCATTTGAAAAAATACCTCGCCGCCCAGGGACACGAGCTGTCCGACTGCGGCGCCCACAGCGCGGAGAGCTGCGACTACCCCGACTTCGGAGCCGTTGCCGCCCGGATGGTGGCCGCCGGCATCTGTGAGCGGGGGATCGTCCTCTGCACCACCGGCATCGGCATCTCCATCGCCGCCAACAAGGTAAAGGGCATCCGCTGCGCCCTGTGCCATGACCCCCTCTCCGCCGAGCTGACCCGCCGCCACAATGACGCCAATATGCTGGCCCTGGGCGGCGGCTTCGTGGGGCCCAATCTGGCGGAGCGCATCGTGGACGTGTTCCTGACCACCGAGTTTGAGGGGGGCCGCCACCAGCGCCGGGTGGACAAGGTGATGGCGCTGGAAAAGGAGCATTAAACGCGATGAAGTGCTACTGCTGCGGCAAAGAGATGGAACTGGGGGTCATTCAAAGCGCCTAGGAGATCAACTGGCAGAGTAAAAAGCGTTTGATGAACAACTCTGATCTGTATGATGACGCGGTTTGCCTGTCCATGAGGTCCTTTTGGAAGGGGTCCGCGGTGAAGGCGTGGCTTTGCAGGGACTGCAAAAAGGTCGTGATCAATTACGCCGACCCGGACTCCGATTTCAACCAAAAACATTCCCGCTGAGCGATGAGAAGAGCGCCCGCCGAATGGCGGGCGCTCTTTCACAAATCAGCCAACAGTTCTTCCGCCTCCCGGCGGTCATACAGCGCGTTGAGGACGGCCAGCAGGGCTTTCGCGCTCATATGCTCCGGCAGATCCAGCTTTTTCAGCAGGGCGGCCCGGTTTTGGGCCGCGTCCGGCGTCCCGGACAGCCCCCAGGCCATCAGGTCCGCGGGGGTGACGCCGCCTCTGGCGGAAGAGGGTTCCTCCTCCCCCATCACCGTGGCCCCCGCCCGGAGCAGGGCGTCCCGCAGCACCTGGGGGGGCATCCCCTCCACGCCCAGCTTGCCCTCTTTGCCGGGGGCGCGCTTGCGGCGCTCCTTGCCGTACACGTCGGGGATGTAGGCGTGCTTCACCCGGTCCGGAGGGATGGCCCCCTTCAAAAAGTTTCGGATGACGAACCCAGCCCCGTCGGAGTCGGTGAGGACGATGAGGCCGCAGGTCTCCGCCAGCCGGCGCAGCAGAGCCAGCCGCTCGTCGTCCCTGAACACGCCGAAACCGGCGGTCTCCAAAATGAGGGCGTCCACCACCTGGGACAGGGCGTTCTTGTCGTAGCGGCCCTCCACCACCACGGCCTCTTTGACGCGGAGCCGGTCCATCACGCCGCCCGCCGGCCGGAGGCCAGCTCCACCAGCAGGGCGGTGAGGAGTTCTCCCTCCCGGCCGTAGTTGGTTTTCAGCGCCAGGTCGGTCTCGGCGCAGCGGCGCACCGCATACCGGCACCAGGGCAGGGAGAACCGCCTGGCGGCGTCCATGATCTTTTCGGCGGGGTAGGCGTTCTTCATCCCCCACAGGGCCATGAACTCCTCCCGGCTCATGTTCCGCTCCAGCCCCAGCCGGGCGGTGTAGAGCTGCCGGAAGTACTTGCCCATGACGGACAGCACCATCACCGGGGCCTCCTGGGAGTGGAGCAGGTCGGCCAGCACCGAGGCGGCCTTGTCGAAGTCCTTCCGGGCCATGGCGTCGGTCATCTGGAACACCACCGCCTCGATCACCGGGATGGCCACCGCGTCGATGTCCTCCCGGGTGACCCGCTGATGCTCCGCGTAGGCGGATATCTTGCCGATCTCGGCGGCCAGATTGTTCATCAGATCCCCGCAGAGGAAGATGAGATACCGGGCGTCCCCGGTGTCGATGGTGTGGCCCGCGGCCTTGAACCGGCGGACGATCCAGTCGGTGAGATCCCCCTGCTCCTGCCGCTGGAACTCCACCACCGCCTGCTTCTCTTTCAGCAGGGCGGCCAGCCTGGAGCGGCCGTCCGCCTTGTAGGGGATCAGGTCGTACACGAACACCACGCAGCAGTAGCCGGGCAGGTCGGCCAGCAGCTTTGCCAGCTTCTCCTGCTGGTCCCTGGAGGAAAACAGGTCGAAGTCGGTGACCTCCACCAGGGTGCGCTCGCTCATCATGGGCAGGTAGTCCACCGCCTGTTCCAGCCACTCCACCGAGCAGTCCTTTCCCTCCGCCGTGTGGTGGTTGAAGTCCTCCAGTCCCGCCGGGAGGACGGCCTTCCTCAGCTCCCCCAGGTAGAACTCCCGCAGGTACGCCTCCTCCCCGTGGAACACGTAGAGGTTTTTGGGCGCGCCCTGGCGCAGGTCCCGCTTCAGGGCCTGCATGGCGGAGTTGTCGGTTTTGGGTTTGGGCGGCATATGTCTCCCCCTTTCTCAGTAGATGACGACGTTTTCGCCCCGGACGGACACGGTGACGGCCCCCTCCTCGTCGGTGCGGTGGACCTGGGCGCCCAGCGCCTCCAGCCGGTCCAGCACCTCCTGCCGGGGGTGCCCGTAGGAGTTGTAGCCGACGGAGATGACCGCCAGCTCCGGGCGGACGGCGCTCAGGAATTCCTCGCAGGAGGAGCCGTTGGAGCCGTGGTGGCCCACCATCAGCAGCTCGATGTCGGGGATATCGTAGTATTTCACCAGCATCCGCTCCACAAAGGAGTCGGCGTCCCCGGTGATGAGGGCGTCGAACTGGCCGGCGGAGCAGAGAACGAACTGGCCGGACTCGTTGGAGGTGCCGCCGCCCAGGGGCGGGAACAGGGTGAGGTCGGCGTTCCCGAACGGTATTTCGGTGATCTCGTCCACGCAGACCACCGCGGCCTGTTCCTCCGCCGCCCAGGACAGCAGCAGCGCCAGCTTGTCCTCGTCCACCTCCGACGCGGGGACGGCCACCGTGTCCACGTCCATCCGGTAGAAGAGCTGCTCCACGCCGTTGAAATGGTCGTCATCCAGATGGGTGAGGGCCAGCAGGTCCAGCCGGGTGCGGCCTATGGAGGCGAACCAGTCGGCGGCGGTGTCCCCGGCGGAGGCGGAGCCGTTCCCGCCGCAGTCCACCAGGGCGGCCCTGTCCCCGGAGATCAGGGCGGTAGAGGCCCCCTGCCCCACATCCAGCGCGGTCACCGTCAGGTCGGCGGAGGAGACGGACAGGGCGCCGAGGCCCACCGAGGCGCACAGCAGGAACACCAGGGAGGCCACGGCGATCAGCGGGCGGAGCCGCCTTTTGGACAGCAGCCGCGCCAGCAGCGCCAGGTAGAGGGCGATCAGCCAGACGAGGCAGTAGGGGTCCCCGGCGCTGAGGGAGGCGAAGGGCTGCCGGCCCAGAAAGAGCGCCGTCCCGCCGGCGTAATGGGCAAAGAGGCCGGACACCGCGCCGGGGATGGCCGCCGCGCCCGGCAGGAAGATCGCCAGCGCGCCGACGACCAGGCCGCAGATCATCAGCAGGGTCAGCGCCCATAGGGTCAGGACGTTGGCAAAGGGGGACAGCAGGCTGATCTGCCCGAAGTACAGGGCGGTGAGGGGCGCGGTGAACAGCATGGCCCCCAGGGAGGCGGACACGCTGGCGGCCACGGCCTGCCATCCCCTCCAAAGGAGCCTCCGGGGCACGGAGGCATGGGAGGCCTTGAGCCCCCCCGGCAGTCCCGTCAGATACCGGTAGACAGGCCCGGTGGCCAGCAGGATGCCCGCCACCGAGGCAAAGGACATCTGCAAACTGACGCTGGCGGCGGCATAGGGGTTCTGGATCAGCAGGAGCATCAGCGCCAGGGCCAGGGCGCAGGGCGGGTCGCTTTCGCTTTTGGCGAAGGGGGCGGCCAGCAGGGCCGCCTGCATGATCACCGCCCGCAGGGCCGACGGGGACCCGCCCGCCATCAGGGCGT
>CANQKJ010000068.1 GCA_947624465.1 uncultured Oscillospiraceae bacterium | reverse complement strand
TTGACTGCGTGGACCTGTCCGGCCTCACCGACGACCCTGAGACTGGCCGGGCGGACAAGGACCTGGTGGAGGCCCGGGCCGCCGCCAAACGGATCCGCGAGCTGCTGGACAGCGGCCTGCCCATCGGGGACCGGCCCGTGCGCCCGGAGGACATCGTGATCCTGCTCCGCTCGCCGGGTCCGGTCATGCGGCACTACGCCGCCGCCCTGGACGAGCTGTCCATCCCCTGGACCGCCGAGGGGGGCCGGGACTTTTTCGGCTCCACCGAAATCTCCGTCGCCATCGCGCTCTTGCTGCAAGTGCTGGATAACCCCCGGCAGGACGTGCCGCTGCTGGCCGTCCTCCGCTCCCCCCTGTTCCACTTCACCCCCGACCGGCTGGCGTACCTGCGGGCCGGGTGCGAGGGGACCGTGTACGACTGCCTCGCCACCGGGGCGGAGCGGGGAGAGGCGGACTGCGCCTCCTTCCTGTCCCTGCTGGGCGAGCTGCGGGAGCTGGCGGCGGAGGAGAGCAGCCACCGGCTCATCTGGGAGCTGTACGGCCGGCTGGACGTGCCGGCGGTGTTCGCCGCCATGCCGGAGGGTCAGCAGCGGCGGGCAAACCTCATGGCCCTGTACGACGAGGCCGCCCGGTTCGAGAGCGCCGGCCACCGGGGGCTCATGGCCTTTCTGCTCCACCTGTCCCGCATGGCGGAGAACGGCGTGCCCGTGCCGGTGTCCTCCGACCAGGGGGGTGGGGTGCGCATCCTGTCCGTCCACAAGTCCAAGGGGCTGGAGTTCCCGGTGGTGTTCCTGTGCGGGCTGGAGCGCCGCTTCAACGAGGGGGACTCCCACGAGACCATCCTGTTCCACCCGGACCTGGGCCTGGGCCCCAAGCGCACCGACCGGGCCCGGATGCTCCGCTACACTACCATCGCCCGGGACGCCGTGGCCCTCAAGCTCCGGCAGCAGCTCCGGGCGGAGGAGATGCGCCTGCTGTACGTGGCCATGACCCGGGCCGAACACAAGCTGTTCCTGTTCGCGGCGGTAAACGGGCGGATGGGTTCGCTGGCGTCCGCCGCCGCCCAGGCCCAGTGTCCCCCCTCCCCCCGGCAGATGGCGGAGGCCAACTCCATGGCCGCCTGGGTGCTGGCGCCGGCGCTGTGCCGCTCCGACAGCGGGGCCCTATGGGAAAATATCGACGCCCCCCGGCCTCTGCCCCCGCCGGACGGGGGCCGGCCCTGGGACATCCGTATGCTGTCCGGACAGGACTTTGAGCGTCCCCAGCTTGCCGCCGCCGGGGACGGGGCGGAGGATACCGGCCCCTCCCGCCTGCCCGAAAACCTGATCGACATCCTCCAGTGGAAATACCCCCACGGCGTGTCGGCGGATATGCCCTCCAAGCTCACCGCCACCCAGCTCAAGGGCCGGGAGAAGGACCGGGAGGCCGCCGAGGAGGCCGCCGAGTACCGCCCCGCGCCCCAGCCGCCGTCCCTCCGCCGGCCCGTGTTCGAGCGCCAGCGGCCCCTCACCGCCGCCCAGCGGGGCACCGCCCTCCACATGGTCATGCAGTACCTGGACTACGCCAAAACGGATACCGCGGAGCAGGTCAGGGACGAGATCGCCCGTCTGGTGTCGGGGCAGTTCATCACCCCCCAGCAGGGGGAGGCGGTGGATCCCGATGATATCCTGACCTTTTTCCGCTCCGATCTGGGAAGGCGGCTGAAAAGCGCCGTGCGGGTGGAGCGGGAGTTCAAGTTCTCCCTGCTGGCCCCCGCCGCCGACTACTGGCCCGGCGCCGAGGCGGGGGAACAGGTCCTCCTCCAGGGGGTGGTGGACTGCTGGTTCACGGAGGCCGACGGCGCGGTGACGGTGGTGGACTTCAAGACCGACCGGGTCACGGAAAACACCGTCCAGGTCCGGGCGGAGGAGTACCGGCCCCAGCTGGAGGCATACAGCCGCGCCCTGTCCGAGGCGGCGGGCGTCACGGTGGCCCACCGGTATCTGTGGTTCTTCGCCCTGGGCCGGGAGGCGGAGGTTTAGCCGCCCTCCGCGAAAAAATCCTGCCAAAAACAAAAAAAGTCCTTGCAATTTGTATCGAGCCGTGGTAAGATACGTTTTGCGTTTACAGGGGGTCGCCATGCCCCAATGCATTGAAACCGACAGAAAGAGGTGAATCCCCGTGAAGGAAGGCATCCATCCCAAGTACCAGGCCACCACCATTACCTGCGCCTGCGGCAACGTCATCGAGACTGGCTCGACGAAAAAGGACATCAAGGTGGAAGTCTGCTCCAAGTGTCACCCCTTCTACACCGGCCGGCAGAAGGTCGTGGACACCGGCGGACGTGTCAGCCGCTTCAACAAGAAGTACGGTCTGGCGTAAGCTGTGCCATTTCAAAAGCCCATGTCGAGAGACATGGGCTTTTTGTTTGGAGAGCCTTATGCGTTACAGCGCCGAGTTCTGGGGCGACAGCTTCCTGCCCCACCAGGTGTAGACCGACTGGCCCACCGCCCAGATGGCGCAGATGGCCAGCACCGGCAAAAAGCCCGTGCCCAGGAACATCCCGGCCATCGTGAACACCAGCCACAGGGCCATGCAGGCGTTGTTCACCGCCCGGTAGGCCCGGAAGGCGCACTGGCCGATGACAGCGCGCTCCGCCTCGTCGCACTGGGAGAACCACTCCTTCTGGAACTTGGGGTCGTAGACCGACGCCTTTTTCTCCGGGTACATCCGCTTGGTCAGGTCCACATACCGCTGCTGGAACAGGATGGTGATCGCCAGCGCGGCCAGGAACAGGACCATGGTGCCGAAGAACCGCGCCTTGCTGCCGGTGCTGACGGCGAACCCCACGCTGTAAAACGCGGCGAACAGGAACATGGTCAGGGTCGCCAGGATGCTGTTGATCCACATCCCCGTGGACAGAGCCCGGTCCGCCCGGTCGGAGACGGTCTCGTCCTCCCCGTCCCAGCCCGCCAGGATGGCCTTGACCTTCGCGGTGAACGCCAGCCCGCAGATGAGCTGGGCGGCGGCGCAGGCCGCCAGCAGCCAGGGAGCCACGTCCACGGAGAAGACCGTCCCGGCTTTGGCCAGGGCGTCGGCAACGTTCTCCTCCCCCACGGCCAGCAGGGCCATGATCCCCACAAAGCCGATCACGCAGCCGATGGCCAGGGAGATCAGCATGATGAGCAGAAATTTGGGCAGGGCCTTTTGGTTGGCCTGTTTGATCTCGTCATTGTTGTTCATGTTCATCCTCCTCTAAGATGAAGATATCCTCCACCGTCACGCCGCAGATCTTCGCCAGCGTGAGGGCCAGCGTCACCGAGGGCGAGTAGTCCCCCCGCTCGATGAGGCTGATGGTCTGCCGGGACACCCCGGCCATGCGCCCCAGCTCCTGCTGGTTGACGCCCAGGGCCGCCCGGCGCTCCTTCAAACGGTTGCGCAGTCCCATGCCGCGCCTCCTTTCTGACAAGGCGGGTTGTCGTAATGACCGGTTCCTTTGTCATTTTGACAACTTTTCTTGTCATGCTCAGGATAACACAGCCCCTTGGGGATGTCAAGGGGGAAATTTACAATTTTTGCGGAATTTTAAGGAGCCACTATGTTCGACGAAACCCAACCCAAAACCATCAACCGGGCCGTGCTGGTGGGCCTCTGCTCCCCCGTCCTGACACGGGAGGAGAACGCCGGGGACGACACCCTGGAGGAACTCTCCGCCCTGCTGGAGACGGCGGGGGGCGTCTGCCTGGGCACGGTGCTGCAAAACCGCCCCTCCCCCGACCCCCGCACCTTCATCGGCGAGGGGAAGCTGGCGGAGGTGAAGGAGCTGGCCCAGGACTTGGGGGCCGACATCGTCATCTTCGACAACCCCCTCTCCCCCTCCCAGCAGCGGGTGCTCACCGAGGAGCTGGGGGTCACCGTCATCGACCGGGCGGCGCTGATCCTGGACATCTTCGCCAAGCGGGCCAGGACCAGCGAGGGCCGGCTGCAGGTGGAGCTGGCCCAATACAAATACCTCCTGCCCCGGCTCACCGGTATGTGGAAGCACCTGGAGCGGCAGGAGGGTGCCATCGGCACCCGCGGCCCCGGCGAGACCCAGCTGGAGAGTGACCGGCGGGCCATCCACCGGAAAATCGACAAGCTGGAGGCGGACCTCAGGGAGGTGCGCCGGGTGCGGGCCACCCAGCGGGAGCGCCGGGAGAAGAACGAGGTGCCGGTCATCGCCATCGTGGGCTACACCAACGCGGGCAAGTCCACCCTGCTGAACGCTCTCACCGGATCCGACATCCCCGCCAATGACCGGCTGTTCGACACCCTGGACACCACCACCCGGATGCTGAACGTGTCCGACACCTGCACCGCCCTCATCTCCGACACGGTGGGCTTCATCTCCAAGCTGCCCCACCAGCTGGTGGACGCCTTCAAGGCCACCCTGGAGGAGCTGACCTTCGCCGATTTGCTGCTCCATGTCATCGACGCCTCCGACCCCCGCTGGCGGGAGCAGGCGGAGGTGGTGGACCGGCTGGTGGTGGAGCTGGGGGCCGCCGAGACCCCCCGGCTGGAGGTCTTCAACAAGTGCGACAAGTTCGTGGAGGACATTTTGCCCCACGGAGACGACATGGTGTCCATCTCTGCCAAAACCGGCGAGGGCCTGGACCGGCTACTGGAGGCCGTCGCAAGGCGGCTGGACAACACCCGCCGGGTGGTCCTGCGGCTGCCCTACGACAAGGCCGGGGCGCTGGACGCCCTCTACCGGGAGGCCAGGGTGGAGTCGGTAGAGTACGGCGAGGACATCGTGGTCACGGCGGTGTGTACCCCCAGGACCATCGGGCGGATGGGAGAGTACCTGGCCGACCAGTGACAGGCATACGGCAAAGCCGCCGGTCAACTGACCGGCGGCTTTTTGCGTCTCAGATCGAACAGGATAAAAGCGGCGCACCCCGCGATCAGGATGGCCAATATCAGGATAGCGCAGTTGCGGAAGAACGCCTCGGGCAGGATCAGGATGATCTGGTCGGTGGCGGGGTCGAACAGCCAGTTGGTTTTCCCGGGAAAAAAGAGGGAGTGGAAGACGACAAAGGCCCGGTCAAAGTCCAGGGCGGCCAGCCCCCCGATGAGGAGGAAGGCCCCGCCCAGGCCCGCTCCCGCCCAGAAGGAGGGGCCCCTCCCCAGCAGGGGCGCGGCCCGCACCTTCACCGCTTTTCCAACGGCCAGCAGGAGGATCAGCGCCGCCGCCGAGACCGCCAGCAGCCGCAGATCCAGCAGGAACAGCGCCCGCACGTCGGTGAAGTGGTCCTTCCCGCTCTGGGACCACCTGAGGTCCCCGGTGGAGAACTCGTCCGCCCCCAGGCAGTAGTCCAGCATCTCATTGAAGGCGGTTTTGATCTGTTCCTCGGTGAAACCGGTGTCCTCCACGATGTGCAGCGGGCCGATGTGGGCGTAGTAGAAGGGCCGGCACAGGATGGGCACGGCGATGGCGGCGGTGAGCAGGAGCAGCGCCAGCGCCGCCGCCAGCAGCACCGTCAGCAGCTTACTCGGTCTCATGGTCATCCTCCTTCGGCAGGGCGGACAGGGCGATCAAAACCTGGGAGGGCAGATAGAACAGCCACATCCCCACGGAGACGAAGCGCAGGGCCTCCGGCGGGACCAGGCCGGAGTTGGTCAGCCCCACGCACACGTCGCAGCCCGCGAACAGGGTCAGGCCCAGGGCAAACAGTGTCAGGCTCTTTCCCTTTACCGACCAGGCCAACAGCGTATTGGACAGCAGCTGGGAGAAGTACAGCCCCGCCAGCAGGTTCAGGGGCGACGCCATATGGAGGACATACAGCCCCGCCCCGGCCAGCAGGGCCAGGGCCGCCCGGAGGAACCACCCGGACCCCGCCCCCAGCCTCCGCAGGCGGAGGTAATACGCCGTCTGGACGCACAGGAACAGGGCCACCCCTGCGGCGTAATGATCGTTCCGCACCAGCAGGAACCAGTCGGCGGCGGCGGTGAGGACCAGCGCCGGCAGCACCAGCCGGTCCCCGCCCCGGAGGGCGGCGTACAGGGCGAAGAGGACGCACAGGAGGACCCCGGCGTACTTCACCGGCACGGTGGAGGGGCCGGCGGCCATGATGTCCATCCCGAGGAAGGCGGCGTACAGGGCCGCCTCGGCCACGATAAACCCGATGGGAACGACCCGTCTCATCCCTCCGCCTCCTTTCGCTGTTTTTCGATTATACCACAGCTGCAAGCCGCTGTGCGGCGGACCGGTGTGCGGCGGACCGGTGTGCTTTGCACACCGCGCGTGGATATTATACCACCCTTTCGGGCAAATGGGAAGGGGCGTGAAAACGCTGTCAAATTATCCATAAAATCGTGGGGATTGCTCCTTGCTTTTGTGGTGGAACGTGCTATAATATGTGGTAACGCGGCCCCCGGGCCGCCCAGCAAGAGACGGCTCCGCATCCGTCCGCTCCGCGGAGGGACGCGGGGACTTGCGAGAAGGAGGAAGATACGTGTTTAAGGGCAAGTTACACGGCGTCCACCCCCCGCACATGAAAAACACAGCGGGGAACAGACCCACCCGGATGCCGGTGCCTCCGATGATCACGGTGCCCATGTCCATGAACATCGGCGCGCCGGCGAAACCGGTGGTCAAACCGGGCGATGAGGTCAAGGTGGGCCAGCTCATCGCCGAGGCGGGCGGCTTCATGTCGGCCCCCATTTACTCCGGCGTGTCCGGCAAGGTGAAACGGCTGGACGAGATCCTCAGCTCCAACGGCTGGTTCGACACCGCCATCGTCATCGAGAGCGACGGATTGCAGACCGAGTACGAGGGGCTGGAGAAGCCCGTCGTCACCGACCAGAAGTCCTTTGTGGACGCGGTGCGGGCCTGCGGCGTCATCGGCCTGGGCGGCGCCGGCTTCCCCACCGCGGTGAAGCTGAACGTGGACCCTGACCGGGTCCATCACATCATCATCAACGGCGCGGAGTGCGAGCCCTACATCACCTCCGACACCCGCACCATGATCGACAACGCCAGCCGCATCATCAACGGCGCCCAGCTCCTCCAGAAGTACTACACCGCCGACAACATCATCATCGGCATCGAGGACAACAAGCCCGAGTGCGTCACCATCATGAAGGAGGCGGGCCGGGGCGTCCCCGGGTTCCAGGTGGCCGAGCTGCCCGCCCTCTACCCCCAGGGCGGCGAGAAGGTGCTGATCTACAACACCACCGGCGAGATCGTCCCCGAGGGCAAGCTGCCCATCGACGTGGGCTGCATCGTCATCAACTGCACTACTCTGGCGGTCATCGCCAAGTACATCGAGACGGGTATGCCCCTGGTGGAAAAGGTCATCACCGTGGACGGCTCCGCTGTGGCCAACCCCCAGAACCTCATCGTCCCGGTGGGCACCCCCATCCAGGATGTGCTGGATTACGTGGGCCTCAAGGCCGAACCCCGCAAGGTCCTCTACGGCGGCCCCATGATGGGCATCTCCGTGCCCAATCTGGAGGCCCCCGTCATGAAGAACACCAACGCCATCCTGGCCTTCGCCGAGAAGGAGGCCGCCGACCCCGTTCCCACCGCCTGCATCCGCTGCGGCCGGTGCGTGGCCCACTGCCCCTTCCACCTCATGCCCCTGGAGATCGAGCGGGCCTACAACGAGCGGGACGGCGCCGCCCTCAAGGCGCTGAAGGTCAACCTGTGCATGGAGTGCGGGTGCTGCTCCTACGGCTGCCCCGCCCGCCGTCCCCTGGTCCAGGTGAACAAGCTGGCCAAGGGCGTGCTGAACAAATACAACGCCGAGCTGAAAGAGGCCGAGGAGAAGAAAAAGGCCAAAGAGGCGGCGCAGAAGGAGGCGGGCGTCAATGGCTAACAAGGTAGTATCCGTCAACCCCCATGTATACGCCCCCGACACCACCACCACCATCATGCGGGACGTGATCATCGCCCTGTGCCCCGCCGTGGTGGCCTCAGTGCTGTTCTTCGGCGTCCGGTCCCTGCTGGTGGAGGCGGTGTGTATCGCCGTGGCCGTGCTGTGCGAGTGGGGCTTTGAGAAGATCACCAGGCGGCCCGTCACCATCGGCGACCTGTCCGCCGTGGTCACCGGCCTGCTGCTGGCCCTCAACCTGCCCGTCACCATCCCCCTGTGGCAGGCCGCCTTCGGCGCGCTGGTGGCCATCGTGGTGGTCAAGCAGCTGTTCGGCGGCATCGGCATGAACTTCGCCAACCCGGCCATCACCGCCCGCATCGTCATGCTGGTGGCCTTCGGCGCCAACATGACCCACTGGGCCCCCGCCGCCTTCTCCGGCGCGCCCGCCGACGCGGTCACCGCCGCCACCCCCCTGTCCATCATCGCGGGGATCAACGGTGTGTCCGCCGGCACCAATACCGTGGCCGACCTGCCCTCCCTGCTCCAGATGTTCCTGGGCGCCCGGGGCGGCTCTTTGGGCGAGACCTCCTGTCTGGCCCTGCTCATCGGCGGGATCTATCTGCTTTGCCGCCGGGTCATCACCTGGCACACCCCGGTGGCCTTTATCGGCACCGTGCTGGTGCTCACCGCCCTGCTGGGCCAGCAGCCCCTCTATCAGGTCATGGCCGGCGGCCTGTTCATCGGCGCGTTCTTCATGGCCACCGACTACACGACCTCTCCCCCCACCCCCGCCGGCAAGCTGATCTTCGGCGTGGGCTGCGGCCTCATCACCGTGTGCATCCGGGTCTGGGGCAACTACCCCGAGGGCGTGTCCTTCTCCATCCTGCTGATGAACATCCTCAACCCGTACATCTGCCAGTGGACCCGCACCAAGCCGTTTGGAGGTGTGAAGGCATGACGAAAGCGAAATCCAACGTGATGGCCGACTTTGTGGCCCCCATCGGGGTGCTCACCGCCATCTGCCTGGTGATGACCCTGCTGCTGGCCCTCACCAACTACATCACCGCCCCCATCATCGCCGCCACCCAGGCCCGTCTGGCCGAGGAGGCCCGGAAGGAGGTCCTGCCCGCCGCCGACACCTTCGAGAAGATAGCGGTCGACATCCCCGACGGCAACCAGGTCACCGAGGCGTATCAGGCCGCCAACGGCGCCGGCTACGTGTTCATGATCACCGCCGAGGGCTACGGCGGCAAGGGCACCCTGGAGATGAGCGTGGGCATCGACACCGAGGGCAAGATCGTGGAGACCAAGGTCATCAGCAACGAGGAGACCCCCGGCATGGGCTCCAAGATCACCGGGGACGACTTCAAGAGCCAGTTCCCCGGCAAGACCGACGGGGAGATCGACGATCTGACCCCCATCACCGGCGCCACCTTCTCCTCCAACTTCTACAAGCGCGCCGTACACGACGCCTTCGCGGTCTATGAACTGGTAAAGGAGGGCTGATCCGCATGAAAAAAAGTAAACTCGCCATCCTCACCAACGGCATCATCAAGGAGAACCCCATCCTGGTGCTGATCCTGGGCACCTGCCCCTTCCTGGCGGTCACCACCCAGGCGTCCAACGCCATCGGCATGGGC
>CANQKJ010000067.1 GCA_947624465.1 uncultured Oscillospiraceae bacterium | reverse complement strand
CGGGGATGGCGTGGTCATCGCCACCCCCACCGGCTCCACCGCCTATTCCATGGCGGCGGGAGGGCCCATCGTGGAGCCTACGGCGGAGAACATCATCATCACTCCCATCTGCGCCCACTCCCTCCACGCCAAGCCCTTTGTCCTCAACCGGGACCGCTCCATCGGGGTGCGGATGCTCTCCAGCGGGAAGAAATCCGCCTACCTGTCGGTGGACGGCGGCCGGGCCTTCCGCATCCAGCCGGGGGACTGGGTGGAGTGCCGCCGGTCTCAGCAGACCACCCGGTTGGTGAAACTCACCGGCCGGAGCTTTTACGAGCGCATCAATCAGAAACTGGGAAAGGTGTGAGCATATGAAGGCCAACCGACAGAGGGAGATCCTGCGCATCATCGGGTCGCAGGATGTGGAGACCCAGGAGCAGATGCTGAAACTGCTGAACGCCGCCGGCATCCGGGCCACCCAGGCCACTATTTCCCGGGACATCAAGGAGCTGAACCTGGTGAAACGGCCGGCGGAGGACGGGCGCTACCGCTATGTGGCCTCCGACACGGTGCCGGTGCGGAGGGCAGCCGCCGGGCGGATGCAGAACATCTTCAAGGAGGGGGTCGTCTCCTGCGACTGCGCCCAGAACCTGGTGGTGGTCAAGACCATGCCGGGACTGGCTCCCGCCGCCGCCGCCGCGCTGGACGGAATGGGCATCGACACACTGGTGGGCTCTCTGGCCGGGGACGACACCGTTTTGCTCATCATGCGGAGCGGCCCGGTCGCCGAGCGCTTCTGCAAGGAGATCGCCTCTATGCTGGATCGAGGGTGAGAAGAAATGCTGTCTCTGCTCCATATCGAGAATATCGCGGTCATCGACCAGGCGGACATCTCCTTTGAGGAGGGGTTCAACGTCCTCACCGGCGAGACCGGCGCGGGCAAATCCATCGTCATCGACGCCATCGGCGCCATCATGGGGGAGCGCACCAGCCGGGACCTGATCCGCACCGGGGCCAGGTCCGCCCGTGTGACGGCGGTGTTCCGGGACCTGCCCGCCCTCCGCTGGTTCGACGAGATGGGGACGGTCCCCGACGAGAACGGCGAGCTGCTGCTGGAGCGGGTCATCCAGAGCGACGGGAGAAACGTCTGCAGGGTGGGGGGCGTGCCCATTTTGGTGGGTCAGCTCCGGGAGCTGGGGGTGCGGCTGCTGAACATCCACGGCCAGCACGACGGCCAGCAGCTCTTGGACGAGGACTGCCACCTGGACTATCTGGACAGCTTCGGCGGAACGGGGGATCGGAGGGCCGCCTTTGCGGCCGCCTATGAGCGGGTGCGGGAGATCCGAAAGGCCCTCTCCGCCCTCCAGATGGACGAGGCGGAGAAGGCCCGGCGGATCGACACCCTGCGATATCAGATCGACGAACTGGAGGCGGCGGACCTCCGCCCCGGCGAGGGCGGGGAGCTGTCCGACCGGCGGGAGGTCCTGCGCAACGCCGAGCGGCTCACCTCCGCGGTGGAGGGGGCCTGGGCGGCCCTCACCGGCGGGGAGGAGGGAGACGGCGCCCTGTCCCTGCTGATGGAGGCGGAGGGCCATCTGACCTCCGGCGGCAAGCACAGCGCCGACCTGCAGGAGCTGGCCCAGGCCGCCACCCGGCTCCGCTGCGACCTGGACGATTTGGCGGAGCGGGTACGGGACGCCCGGAGCGCCTTTGACTTCTACCCCGGCGAGCTGGACGAGGTGGAGGCCCGGCTGGACCGGCTCTACCGGCTGAAAAAGAAATACGGAGGCACCACGGAGGAGATGCTGGACTATCTGGCAAAGTGCAGAGCGGAGCTGGATACCATCCAGTTTTCCGAGGAGCGCGCCGCCAAGCTGGAGGGAGAGCTGTCCAAGGCCCTGGAACAGGCGATGGAGCAAGGAAAACTCCTTTCCACCGATCGGCAGAAAGCCGCGGAGGTGCTGGCGAAGCGCATCCAGACGGAACTCTCCGAACTGGATATGCCCAGGGTGCGTTTCCAGGTGGAGTTCTCCCCCAAGGACGCCCCCGACGGCATGGACTTGAGCGGCATGGACACGGTGCGGTTCCTCATGTCCGCCAACGTGGGCGAGGATCTGAAGCCCATCGACCGGATCGCCTCCGGCGGCGAGCTGTCCCGGATCATGCTGGCGCTGAAAAACGTGCTGGCCGACACGGAGGAGGTATCCACCCTCATCTTCGACGAGGTGGACGCCGGCGTCTCCGGCCGGGCGGCGGCCAAGGTGGCCCGGAAGCTCTATCAGGTGTCAAAGAGCAAGCAGGTGCTGTGCGTGACCCATCTGCCCCAGATCGCCGCCATGGGGGACGCCCATTTCTCGGTGGAGAAGGGGGCGCGGGACGGTCGCACCTATACGCGGGTGACCCGTCTGGAGCGGCAGGGCCGCAAAGAGGAGCTGGCCCGCCTGGGCGGCGGGGCGGTCACGGAGACCATGCTCCAAAGCGCGGAGGAGCTGCTGTCCTCCGCCGAAGCGTACAAGACGGGAGAATCGCGCTGACATGATCAAAGGCATCTTTTTCGATGTGGACGGCACCCTGGTCCCGCCCCACGGCAAGGCCATTTCCGACCCGCTGCGGGCGGACCTTCTGGCCCTACGGGAGCGGGGGATCAAAATTTTCATCTGCACCGGGCGGGCGAAGCAGGATCTGGCCAGCACCGGGATGCTCCGGGACGTGGGATTCGACGCCTATGTCACCCTCAACGGCCAGTGCTGCTTTGACGACAGGGAGATCTACCGGGACATCCCCATCCCGGCGGAGGATCTGAAAAACGCCATCCGGGTCCTCCGGGACAATCCCGGTATCGCCGCGCTGATGGAGAGCAACGGGGCCAGCCGGATCAACCTGGTGGACGACAGGGTGGAGCGGGTGTTCCGATTCCTCCACACGCCGATCTACCCCCTGGCGGAGCCGGAGTGGGTGCTGGAACAGAATATCTATCAGTTCGTGCCCCTGGTGGACGAGAGCGAGGAGGAGCTGTTTTTTTCAGTCATGCCCCACTGCGGCCACACCCGCTGGCACCCGGAGGGGGTGGACCTCCTCCCCAAGGGGGGCCGCAAGGCCGACGGCGTCCGGGCCACCATGGAGCGGTTCGGCCTGGAGCGGGAGGAGATCATGGCCTTTGGCGACGGGGAGAACGACGACGTGGTGCTGTCTATGGCGGGCCTCAGCGTGTGCATGGGCAACGGCGTGGAGCGGATCAAGGCCATGGCTGACTACGTGACCGGCTCCGTCTGGGAGGACGGGATCTGCCAGGCCCTGCGGCATTTCGGACTGCTGGATTGAATCATAACCATAAAGGGAAAGCCCCGCCGGCCGGCGGGGCTTTGTCAGTGTGTTCACTTGTTTTCACCGGGATCGACGGGCTTCATGTCCTCCGGGGTGTAGGGGGCGGGGTTTTGATTCGCGGGAGGAGCGGCGGTGGCGGCGTCATTGGAGACCGGCTGGAAGTCGGTGCTGTCAGCAGCGGCGGCGCTCTTGCCGGCGGTGAACCGCTCGGGCACCTGGCCCAGCGGGGGCCCGCTGGGCGTCGGGCCGGCCTTGATGCCAGTGATGACGGCGGCCAGGTCCAGAATGGCCTCCACGATCAGCGCGATGGCCACGATGCGCCACAGCATCTCCATGGCCTTGAAGGGGTCGATCAGGATCAGCACGCTGATGACCATGGCGATCAGGGCGTTGATCACCGTGAGATACCAATAGGGCAGGCGGAAGCGGAGCCGGTCGATGCCCTGCTGGAACTTGACGGCGCCCACGATGAGCAGCGCGATGCCGTAGATGTGGGTGAGGGAGGGAAAGAGGCTGTTGCGGAACACGAACAGGGCACCGGCGATCAGGCACAGCAGGCCGATGGCCAGATTCTTCTCCATGACGGCCATTTCGGGGGAGGAGATGAAGTAGCGGATGACGCAGACGATGCCGGCGATCAGCAGCACCGCGCCCACGACGAACAGCACGGCTCTGGTGAACCGGTCCGGGTCGATCAGCAGGACGACGCCGACGGCCAGCTCTACCAGGCACAGGACGATCAATCCGAGATTCGCGCGCAAAGATTTCATTGGGGACCCTCCTTTGTATGGCGATTTTATATAGTTCAGCGGTGCCTGCCCAGGAAGAACACGGCCATGCAGCCGGGGCCGGTGTGGGCGGCGATGACCGGGCCGATGTGATTGATGATGACCTCCTTGACGCCGAAGCGGGCCTTGATATCGGCGGCCACCTGGTCCGCCTCCTCATAGGAATCGGTGTGGCTGACGAACACCACCTGGCCTGCGGGGTCGGGGTCGGCCAGCTCCGCCATCTTGTCCACCAGCCCTGTGAGGGAGGCCTTGCGGCCCCGGGCGGTGGACACCTTGATCAGGTGGCCCTCGTCGTCCACATGGAGGATGGGCTTGATCTGGAGCATGGTGCCCACCACGGCGGTGGCGGCGGACACCCGGCCGCCCTTCTTGAGGAAGAACAGGTCGTTGACGGTGAACCAGTGGCACAGATGGAGCTTATTCTGCTCCGTCCAGTCCCGGACCTCCTCGATGGACTTGCCGGCGGCCTTCTGTTTGGCGGCCAGGTAGACCAGCAGGCCCTGGCCCAGAGAGGCGCACAGGGTGTCCACCACATACAGCTTCCGCTCGGGGTACTGCTCCCGCAGGGCCTCCGCGGCGATGAGATAGGAATTGCAGGTGGTAGAGAGGCCGGAGGAGAAGCCCAGCACCAGCACGTCCTTGCCGTCCTTCAGGAAGGGCTCGAAGGCCTCGGTGGCCTGACCCACGTTGACGGCGTTGGTGGTGGCCATGGAGCCCGCTTTCTGCCGACGGGTCAGCTCCTCTGGGGTCATCTCCCGGTTGTCGGGGTAGTTGAGATAGGTCTTGCCGTCGATGGTGAAAGCCAGGGGAAGGACCTCGATCTGCAGGTCCTTGACGATGGAGTCGGGAAGATCGGCGGACGAATCGGTGATGATGACATAGTCGCTCATAGCAGGGAAAACCTCCATATTTCTCTGAGCCGCCGACGGGCGGCCTGTTATCTTTTTTATGATAGCACGTTTTGCCGTTTTTTGCAAATGATTTTTTAAAGGTCACAATCCCCTTCAAACGCCCGTGTCTGGGGTCCCGGCGCGGCGAAAGAGGTTGACAATCCGCCGCCGTCTGTGGTATCATTCTCCCAACTCTGTAAAGGAGAGAGGACACCATGCAGCTCTATGAAGAACTGGTGGCCCGGGGCCTTATCGCCCAGGTCACCAATGAAGACGAAATTCGGAATATGATTGACCAGGGCAAGGCCACCTTCTACATCGGCTTTGACTGCACCGCCGACAGCCTCACCGCCGGCCACTTCATGGCGCTGACGCTGATGAAGCGGCTCCAGCTGGCGGGCAATAAGCCTATCGCCCTCATCGGCGGCGGCACCACCATGATCGGCGACCCCTCCGGCCGTACCGATATGCGCAAGATGCTCACCAAAGAGGACATCGCCCACAACGCCGAGTGCTTCAAGCGCCAGATGGAGCGGTTCATCGACTTCGGCGAGGGCAGGGCCATGATGATCAACAACGCCGACTGGCTGCTGAACCTGAACTACGTGGAGCTGCTGCGGGAGGTGGGCGCCTGCTTCTCCGTCAACAATATGCTCCGGGCCGAGTGCTATAAGCAGCGGATGGAGAAGGGCCTCTCCTTCCTGGAGTTCAACTATATGATCATGCAGTCCTACGACTTCTACTATCTGTTCCAGCACTATGGCTGCAATATGCAGTTCGGCGGCGACGACCAGTGGTCCAATATGCTGGGCGGCACCGAGCTCATCCGCCGGAAGCTGGGCAAGGACGCCCACGCCATGACCATCACCCTGCTCACCGACTCCCAGGGCAAGAAGATGGGCAAGACCGCCGGCAACGCCGTCTGGCTGGACCCCAACAAGACCAGCCCCTACGACTTCTATCAGTACTGGCGCAATGTGGACGACGCCGACGTGATGAAGTGCATCCGTATGCTCACCTTCCTGCCTCTGGAGCAGATCGACGAGATGGACCGCTGGGAGGGCAGCGAGCTGAACCGGGCCAAGGAGATCCTGGCCTGGGAGCTGACCCAGATGGTCCACGGCAAAGAGGAGGCCGACAAGGCCCAGGCCGCCGCCAAAGCCTTGTTCTCCGGCGCCGGGGACGACGCCAATATGCCTTCCACCGCTCTCTCCGACGGCGACTTTGCCGACGGGAAGATCGGCGTGCTGGCCCTGATGGTCCGGTGCGGCCTGGCCGCCTCCAACGGGGAGGCCCGCCGGCTGGTCCAGCAGGGGGGCGTGGCTGTCAACGACGCCAAGGTCACCGACCCCAACCTCTACTACGACAAGGCCGCCTTTGAGGGCGGACTGGTCATTAAAAAGGGGAAAAAAGTGTTCCACCGGGCGGTGCTGGCCTGAATGGCACATATAAATCGGACGCCGTAAGGCGTCCGATTTTTTGTATATATCAAAATCTGCGCGGCCTTCCGTTGACAAAGGTTTTGGCCTGTGTTATATTTAAAATACAAATTTGAGAGGGCTGAAAGAATGATAAACGGCTGAATTTGATTTTCGAGCAGATCAATGCCTCAGGTCCACGCGGTAGTGTGGGCCCGGTCGTTGTTGCCGAAAGTCAGAGGATGCCGGGTTATTCTGGCCGGAGCGTCTTTGCTTCGGCGTGCCCTTTCGCGTTCTCTGCCTCTTTCGGCGCGCCCGAGAGAGGCCTTTATTTTTGAAAAAGGAGAACGCATATGCTTCAAATCAAGCATTTGACCATTGCACACACCAAAGATTTGCGCACCCTGATCGAGGATTTTTCCTTTGTTCTGCATCCCGGCGATAAGGCTGTGGTCATCGGCGAGGAGGGAAACGGTAAATCCACGCTGCTGAAGTGGATCTATGATCCTGCCCTGATAGAGTCCTACTGCCAGTGGAGCGGCGAGCGCGCCGGCGACCCCGGTGTAATGGGCTATCTGGCCCAGGACCTGACGGCGGAGGAGAAGGCCGGGAGCGTTTACGACTTCTGCGCCGCGTCGCCCACCTTTTTTGAACTGACGCCCAGGGAGCTGAACGAGATCGCCCTTCAGCTTCGCCTCCCAGCGGAAACCTTCTACGACGAGCGTCCGGTGGGAACGCTCTCCGGCGGAGAGCAGATCAAACTCCAACTGGCCTGTCTGCTGTTTGTCCATCCGTCGGTGTTGTTGCTGGACGAGCCCTCCAGCGACGTGGATATGGCCACTCTGGAGTGGCTGGAGGAATTCATCCGTAGCTATAAAGGGATATGCCTCTATATCTCCCATGACGAGACATTGATAGAAAATACGGCCAATTCCGTGATCCACATCGAACATCCCCGCGAGGGCAAGCCGCCCCGGTGTACCGCCCATCGTCTCAGCTACCGGGACTATGTCCAGCGGCGGGACGCGGGCATCGCCGACCAGACTAGGCAGGCCCGAAAGGAGAAGGAGGAATATGACAAAAAACTCGATCGGTACCGGCGGATCCAGCAGAGCGTGGAGCACGCCCAGAACACCATCTCCCGGCGGGACCCCGCCGGGGGACGGCTGCTGAAAAAGAAGATGCACGCCGTCAAGTCCATGGGACGCCGGTTCGACCGGGAGGCTGCCGACATGACCCGGCTTCCTGAGGTGGAGATGGCTATGTTTCTCAGCTTTCCGGAGGACGTCTGCCTGCCGACGGGAAAGATCGTGCTGGAACTGTCCTTGCCGGAACTGCGGGCGGGGGAGCGGCTGCTGGCCCGGAATATCCGCCTGCGGGTCATGGGCGGGGAGAAAATCGGCATTGCGGGGGAAAACGGGGCCGGCAAGACCACCCTGCTGCGGGAGATCGCCCGCCGGCTTCTGTCCCGCCGGGACCTCCGTGCCGGATATATGTCCCAGGATTACGGCGAAACCCTGCCGCTGGAGCAGACCCCCATCGACTACCTTGCACCGGCCGGCGATGTGGATAGCCAGACCCGTGCCAGGATCTATCTGGGCAGCCTTCGGTATGCCCGCCAGGAGATGGTCCATCCCATCGGCGGGCTGTCCGGCGGACAGAAGGCCAAGCTGATCCTGTGCCGCATGGCATTGGAGCGGATAAACGTCCTGGTTCTGGACGAGCCGACGCGGAATTTCTCCCCGATCTCCGGCCCGCGGATCCGTCAGGCCCTCCGGGACTACAAGGGGACGATCATTTCGGTTTCCCATGACAGGAAATACCTTAGCGAGGTCTGCGACAGAATGTACCGGCTGACCGAAGACGGGCTGATTATAGAGCGGTAAACAGGCAAAAATCGGACGCCTCCCGGCGTCCGATTTTTTATGCGCGCATTTTATTTTACCACGTCGGCCATGCTGTACAGCCCCGGTCTGTCCACCGTCGTGAGGAACTTGGCCGCCTGGACCGCGCCGTTGGCGAATATCTCCCGGCTGGCCGCGTGGTGGCTGATCTCGATGACCTCGTCCCGGCCCGCGAAAAGGACGGTGTGGTCCCCCACGATGGTGCCCCCCCGGACAGAGGAGATGCCGATCTCCCGGCCGTCCCGGGCCTTGCGGACCGCGTGGCGGTCAAAGACGTACTCCGGTTCGTAGGGGAGGCCCTCCGCCGCCGCGTCCGCCAGCATGAGGGCGGTGCCGCTGGGGGTGTCCAGCTTGCGGCGGTGGTGCCGCTCCACGATCTCCACGTCATAGTCGCTCCCCAGCAGGGCGGCGGCCCGGCGCACCAGGTCCACCAGCACGTTGACGCCCAGGGACATATTGGCGGAGCGGAACACGGAAATGGACCGGGCCGCTTTCTCTACGAGGGCAAGCTGTTCCTCCGAATACCCGGTGGTGGCCAGCACCACGGGCAGCTTCCGCTCCACGCAGAAGTCCAGCAGAGGCGCCAGGGCGGAGGGATGGGAGAAGTCGATGACCGCGTCGGCCGCCGCGGTGACGGCGGCGGGGGAGGGGAATACCGGGAAGCCCTCCATGGGCTGGGGCAGGATGTCGATGCCGGCGGAGACCTCCACGTCGGGGTCGGCGGCGCAGATGTCCGCCACCACCCGGCCCATGTGGCCGCAGCAGCCGGAGATGATCATCTTTCGCATGGCCGGCCTCTTACAGCAGACCCATGCGGGTCATGGCGGCCCGGAGGATCTCCAGGTTCTTGGGGGAGATCTCGCACAGAGGCAGCCGCAGGGCGCCGGCCTTCATGCCCATCAGGTTCATGGCCGCCTTGATGGGAATGGGGTTGACCTCGATGAACAGGGCGTCGATCAGGTCCATGTACTGGATCTGGAGCTTGCTGGCGGCGGCGAAGTCGTTCTCCAGGCACAGGTGGGACATCTTCACCATCACCTGGGGGATGATGTTGGAGGCCACGGAGATGACGCCCTTGGCGCCCAGGGCCATCATGGGGACCACCTGGTCGTCGTTGCCGGACCAGATGTAGAAGTCGTCGGGGCAGAGGAACCGGGTGTGGGCCAGCAGGGAGAAATC
>CANQKJ010000066.1 GCA_947624465.1 uncultured Oscillospiraceae bacterium | reverse complement strand
CAGTTTGACGGCCTCGTCATGATCCCCAACTGCGACAAGAACGTCCCCGGCCTGCTCATGGCCGCCGCCCGGGTCAACGTGCCCACCATCTTCGTCTCCGGCGGGCCCATGCTGGCGGGCAGGCTCACCGACGGTCGCCGCACCTGCCTCTCCCATATGTTCGAGGCCGTCGGCTCCTACTACGCCGGCAGGCTGGACGAGGCGGGGGTGGAGGAATACGAAAACTGCGCCTGCCCCACCTGCGGCTCCTGCTCCGGTATGTACACCGCCAACTCCATGAACTGCCTCACCGAGGCCATCGGCATGGGCCTGAGGGGCAACGGCACCATCCCCGCCGTGTGGTCCGCCCGGCTCCGCCTGGCCAAGCACGCCGGGATGCAGGTGATGGAGCTGGTGAAGCGGGACATCAAGCCCCGGGACATCATGACCGAGGCCGCCTTCCACAACGCCGAGACGGTAGACATGGCCCTGGGCTGCTCCACCAACACCATGCTCCACCTGCCCGCCATCGCCCACGAGTGCGGCATCGAACTGGACCTGGATCTGTCCAACGACATCTCCGCCCACACCCCCAACCTGTGCCATCTGGCCCCCGCCGGGGAGACCTACATGGAGGATCTGGAGCAGGCCGGCGGCGTCCACGCCGTCATGGCCGAGCTGGTGAAGAAGGGCCTGCTGGACACCTCCGTGATGACTGTCACCGGCAAGACGCTGGGGGAGAACCTGGAGGGCGTGGTGAACCGGGACCCGGAGACCATCCGGCCCATCGACCACCCCTACTCCGCCGACGGCGGCATCGCCGTGCTGAAGGGCAATCTGGCCCCGGAGGGCTGCGTGGTGAAGCGCTCCGCCGTGGCCCCCGAGATGATGGCCCACGAGGGTCCCGCCCGTGTCTTTGACAGCGAGGAGGACGCCATCGCCGCCATCTACGCCGGCAAGATCGTGCCGGGAGATGTGGTGGTCATCCGCTATGAGGGCCCCAAGGGCGGCCCCGGTATGCGGGAGATGCTGAACCCCACCTCCGCCATCGTGGGCATGGGTCTGGGCGAGAGCGTGGCCCTCATCACCGACGGGCGCTTCTCCGGCGCCACCCGGGGCGCGGCCATCGGCCACGTCTGCCCCGAGGCCGCCCAGGGCGGACCCATCGCCTTTGTGGAGGACGGCGACACTATCGCCATCGACATCCGCGCCAACTCCATCACCCTCAAGGTGGACAAGGCCACCCTGGCCGCCCGGAAGGCCGCCTGGGTCCGCCCGGAGCCCAAGGTCAAGACCGGCTATCTGGCCCGGTACGCCAAGCTGGTGACCTCCGCCGCCCGTGGCGCGGTGCTGGAATAAGATACGCGTAAAAAAGAGCCCGGCCGCAAGGCCAATACAATTAGTTAGCAAATTTTGTGTCACGAAAAGCGGCCAGTGTTTCAGCTGGCCGCTTTTAATCTGGAGTTAGGAATACACACTTGCAGATAGTGTTAGAAAAATTTACAACTATGTGCTAAAATGATGCAGAAAGCGACAAAAACACTTCCCAACCAACGGTTGAATCTCCCCAATTCAACCGTTGGTTCATGCAAAAAACATTTCGCTAAGTGTATCGTTCAGGGCGAAGGGAGAAAAAACGATGAACCAGATAGAGATCGGAAGATTTATTGCCAAATGTCGTAAAGAGAAAAAACTAACTCAAGCACAGTTGGCAGAAAAACTGAACATTACAGATAGGGCGGTATCCAAATGGGAAACAGGAAAAAGTATGCCCGATTCATCTATCATGTTAGAGCTTTGCGAAATACTGGGGATCACAGTAAACGAGTTGTTAAGCGGGGAGAAAATCGACCTGGAAAGTTTTGAAAAAAAGGCAGATGAAAATTTGATTGCTTTAAAAAAGAAGGACGAAAATAACATGACAAAGAATGTCATTCTTTCAATTCTTTTTTCAGCAACACTATTGATCGGGATCATGGTATGTCTTATTTGCAATATCGCGATATCCGGCAATTTGACATGGTCACGAATTTCGGTCAGCTCTATTGTATTCGCATGGGTGATATCTTTTCCAAGTATTATTTTGGGGAAAAGAGGAATCATCGTAAGTTTAATATCATTAAGTATTTTTATCGTTCCTTTTTTGTTCTTATTGGGCAGTTTACTAAAAACGAAAGAAGTATTTTCAGTTGGCGCAGTGATAGCGGCGGCTTCGATCGTATTCTTGTGGATAATATTTGCGGTGTTTAAGCGCATGGAAAGGAAGTTAGTCGCTTTAGGAACAGCGTTTTTATCAGCTATTCCATTTATGATGATCGTCAATGTAATACTATCAAAAATGATAGAGGTGCCTGTCTTCGATGTATGGGATATGATATCTATCTTTATGCTGTTGATACTGGCATCTGTTTCCTTTATCTGTGATTATGCTAAGAAAACGGGATTGATAAAATAGCTGAAAGGGCCGGCGTCTCCGCCGGCCCGAATGTTAAGTTCTCTCGCCGTCCTTGTGATACCTCCACGACATGACCAGTGACAGGACCACCCACACCGTGGGCGCTACAATGACCCCCACGACCGCCCACATCCCCGGCAGGACAAAGGCCAGCGCGATGGTCGATATCCCGGCGACGACGGCGGCGATGCCCGCGAACCGCTGGCTCCGCTGCCACACCGCCTCGCTGTCCATGGTCCAGGGTACCCGCAGGCCGTAAAAGGCGTTGCGCCGGGCCTTGGGCATGAAGTTCCCCAGGGCAATGAGCGCCAAGCCGATGAACACGCCGCAGCCCTTGAGCAGCGCCCCGGCGTCCACAACGGGGGCGGCGGGGTCCGCCCGGCCGGCCAAATACATGAACCAGAAGCTCATGGCGAAAAACAGCGCCAGCACAAAAATGCCCGTGACGGCAAAGATCTTTCGCTGGAGCCTCCCATCTTTGGTGTCCTTGGAAAACCGGGGCGCCATCAGGAAAACGCCGCAGAACAGGATCGCTATGACAGGAGTAACCAGCATCTCATACTTGCTGCCCATTCGGTCCGCCTCGCCGGCAAAGTTATAGTGGACGGGCACGACATCCGGCAGGAGGGCCAGGCCGATGAACGTCCCGATCAGCCCCACGGCGGTTATGATCCCGGCGATGATGTAATACTTCTTCATAATTCAGTCCCCCCTCAGACCGCGCAGCCACAGCATGACTTCCTCCAGCACCGATGCGTTCAGCTCGTAGATGATGTACCGGCCCTCCCGCCGGTCCCGGATGAGCCCCGCCTCTTTCAGCACCGACAGGTGCCTGGACACCGCCGCCCCGGACATCTCGAAGCGGCCCGCCAGCTCCCCCGCCGGCAGAGGACCTCCTTTCAGCAGGTTCAAAATCTCCCGCCGGGTGGGGTCAGACAGGGCTTTCAGCGTGCTTTGCAGGCCCATGGCGTCCTCTCCCCTTTTATTTAACCGTTTTGTTAAATATAGTGTAACATATCCAGGCAGGGCTGTCAAGAAAAATTTAACCTGTTGGTTAAATATAAGGTATGGAAAGGCCCCGGCGGCTGTCCGCCGGGGCCCCGCTCACAGGTCCTCGATCTTTGTCCGGTCCAACTCGGAGCTGTTCCGCCTCCTGCTGCGCACCGTGAAGTAGACGGCCAGCAAAATCAGCGTGGGGACGTTGGCAAGGAGCCAGACGACGATCATCTGGACCACAAAGCCAGCGGTCACCCCCTCCTGGGGCGCCATCATGTTGAGGGGATACAGCAGGGAAAACAGGAACGAGAGGATGGGCAGTACCAGTCCAGGCCAGCGGCTCCTGGCCCGGGAGAGGAAGAATTGCAGCACCAGGATGCCCGCCAGGAACAGCAATGTCAAGATGATTCTTACCGGGATGAACATGACCGTTCCTCCTTTTACAGGTCCTTCAAGTCCATCTTGGTCCGCTCCTCCCTCTTCCGGCGGCAGAGGAAGTAGATGACCAGAAAAATCAGCGTGGGGATGTTGGCGGCCAGGAACTTCCCCGCCAACTCTAAAAACGTGCCGACCAGCTCGATACGGTATCCCAGCGGGTCCCAGGAGGTGGTCACCAGCACAAAGACCACCGACAACGCAAAGGCCATCACCGGCAGGATCATCCCCGGCCAGCGCCTGTCCATCCTGGACAGCCAGCGCTGCAAGAAACACAGCCCCACGCACACCGGGATGCCGATGATCACATATAAAATAAACACATTAACATAAGACGTCATTTTACAGCTCCTCCTTTTTCTGTTTGCGATAGGCCCCGATGAGCAGCTTGGCGGTGTCGAAGTCCAGCTTGTCATCCATGGCCAGCCGCTTTACCAGCGCCACATAGGGGTCCTGGTCGGCGGCCTCGCTGAGCCGTATCTTCTGGATCAGCCGGTCCAGCCGCAGCCGCACTGTGGGGTAGGACACCCCGTACTGCGCCGCCATCTCCTTCAGCGACCCGGAGGCCAGCAGGAACCGCCGGATAAAGGCCACGTCCTCCTCCTCCAGCCCGGCCATCCAGCCGGGCAGCATCTCGATGGGCATCGGTCCGCCCCCTTTCTTTTACAAAATTAAATATAAACCTCAATTTTATTAAAGTCAAGATATAAATTTAATTTTGATAAATTTTTTGGGGCATGAAAAACCGCCCCGGTCCCCCGGAGCGGCTGTTGTCACTGTGATTCGGTTTTCCGGCGCTCCCCGTCCTCTTTCATCATGCGGTGGAGGCATTCCAGCGCGTCGGACAGCCCCCCCAGGTGGTCGATAAGCCCCAGGCGCACCGCCTCCTCCCCGTAGATGACGCTGCCCACATCGGCGGCCATCTCGCCGGTGTTGAGCATGAGGCCCTCGAAGTCCTCCCGGCTGATGCGGCTGTTGCGGGTCACGAAGTCGCAGATGCGGTCCTGGATGCGCTCGAAGTAGTGGAAGGTCTGGCTGACGCCGATGACCAGGCCGTTGAGCCGCACGGGATGGATGGTCATGGCCCCGGAGGGCACGATGAAGGACTCCCGGGCCGCCACGGCCAGCGGCACCCCGATGGAGTGGCCGCCCCCCAGGACCAGGGACACGGTGGGCGTTTTCATGCCGGAGATCAGCTCCGCGATGGCGAGGCCCGCCTCGATGTCGCCTCCCATGGTGTTGAGCAAAATCAGCAGGCCGTCCACCTCCCCGCTCTCCTCCACGGCGGTGAGCAGGGGCAGCACGTGCTCGTATTTGGTGGTCTTGCTGCCGGCGGGGGCCTCCTGGTGGCCCTCGATTTGGCCGATGATGGTCAGGGTGTGGATGACCCCGTCCCCGGTGCGGACGATGGACGAACCCATGTCGATAATGTCCTGGCGGCGCTCGTCCCGGTTTTCGCCCTCCTGTTCGGCTGTGGTCTCGGACGGTCTGGTGTCCTCGGTCATGGCAAAGCCCCCTTTGGAGGTCATTTTCTCCAAAGAGGGCCGATCCTATGCGCCGCTTTATCCCTCGTACACAGTCCGGCAGGCCGCGTACATCATGTAGCAGTCCAGCTTGCCCACCGTCTCGAAGGGGGCGTGCATGGACAGCACGGGCACCCCGGCGTCCAGGGTGTCGATGTTCCGGTTGGCCATATAGAGGGCCACGGTGCCGCCGCCGCCCACGTCGGTCTTGCCCAGCTCGCACATCTGCCAGAGGACCTGCCGGTCGTCCAGCAGGCGGCGGAGGTAGGCCACCGTCTCGGCCCCGGCGTCGGAGGCGCCGCTCTTGCCGGCACGGCCGGTGTACTTGCAGATGCCCACGCCGTAGTTGATCCGGGCGGAGTTGTTCTTCTCGTACACCTCAGGGAAGTCGGGGTCGTAGGCAATGGTCACGTCGGTGGACAGGCAGAAGGACTTCTCCAGACAGACCCGGAGGGGCACGTTCTGGCTGGCGCACAGGTCCTCCATAAAGGTGTCGAAGAACCGGGACTGCATACCCGACACGCCCACGGAGCCGATCTCCTCCTTGTCGGCCAGCACGCACACGGCGGTGCGCACCGGGGTGGAGGGCAGGTCCAGCAGGGCCTTGAAGGCGGCGTAGCCGCACACCCGGTCGTCGTGGCCGTAGGCGCCGATGAGGGAGCGGTCAAAGCCGATGTCGGCGGCGTTGAAGGCGGGGACGGCCTCCAGCTCGGCGGAGAGAAAATCCGCCTCGGTGATGCCGTAGCGCTCGTTCAGCAGCTTCATCACGGCCACCTTCACCCGGTCCGAGCCCTCGTCGTCCTTCAGGGGGCGGCTGCCCACCAGCAGGTTCAGCGTCTCGGCGGGAATGGCCTCGGCCAGCTTTTTCTGGCTCTGGGCGGCAGCCAGGTGAGGCAGCAGGTCGGTGATGGTGAACAGAGGGTCGTTCTCCCCGGCGCCCACGGACACCTTCACCACCGAGCCGTCCTTCATGGCCACCACGCCCCGCAGCTCCAGGGGGATGGTCACCCACTGGTACTTGCGCAGGCCTCCATAGTAGTGGGTCTTGAGGAAGGCCAGCTCCCCGTCCTCATAGAGGGGGGAGGGCTTCAGGTCCAGCCGGGGGTTGTCGATGTGGGCGGCGCAGATGGTGACCCCCTGGTCCAGGGGGGCGGAGCCGATCACCGCCAGATCCACCGCCCTGCCCCGGTTCACCCGGTAGACCTTCATCCCAGGCTGGAGGTCCATCCCCCGCTCAAAGGGAACGAAGCCCGCGGCCTCGGCCAGCTCCACGGTGTTCTCCACGCAGGTGCGCTCGGTCTTGCCCGCGTCCAGGTAATCCATGTACCCGTCGCAGTAGTCGAAAATGGCCTTCTCCGTGGCCGCGTCCACCACGTCCCAGCCGTTTTTCCTCTGGTTCAGCAGGCGCCCTCTCAGCTCCTCGCCGGGTTTTTTCTCTTCCATATCACGATTCCTCCTTTGGAATGATCGTTGAAAACAGCGCCCGCGCCTTTTCCTCCAGCTCCGCTTTGGGGCCGTCGTTCCGGAGGGTATGGTCGCACCGCTCCTCGAACCAGGCGGAGGGCTTCTGGGCCGCGATCCGCTTGCGGGCGTACTCCTCCGGGATGCCCTCCCGGTCCATGATGCGCCGCGCCCGCAGTTCGTCGTCCGCGGTGACGGCCGCCGTCACATCGCACCGGTCCGCCAGCCCGCTCTCGATCAGGGCGATGGCGTCCAGGGCGATGGCGGGGCGGCCCGCCTCTTTCGCCTTCGCGATGAGGGCGTCCAGCTCCCGCAAAATGTGCCGGTGGGTGATGGCGTTCAAATCGGCCAGCGCGCGCGGATCCCCAAACACAATATCACCTAACGCCTTCCGGCGCAATGTACCATCCGCACCAAAAATGCCGTCTCCAAACCGGATTTTCAGTTCGCCCAGCATAGATTCGTCGTGTTCCAGCATTTTATGGTACAGCGCGTCGCAGTCCACGATTTTCGCGCCGAACTGGGCCAGCACGTTCAAAACCGTGGTCTTCCCCGCCCCGGTGGGGCCGGTGATGCCGATGACGACCATAGCGTCCCTCCTCACGCCTCCACGATGTGGAACCCCGCCGCCTTGTTCAGCCGGTTGGCCACCGCCAGGCCGATGCCGACGGGGTCCGGGCACTGGGCCCAAATGGCGGGAACGGCGGTGCTGTCGAAGGCCCGCAGGGCGTCGAACACCCGCCGGGCCTGCTCCCCCTTATCCTGGGCGGGACCCAGCCGCTCCACGCTTTTCCCGGGGAATCCCCCCGCGAACTCGTCGAAGCAGATGACCCCGTCCCCCTCATTGGCGTGGGCGGCGATGTAAGCGGCGCTGTTTTCCGGCTCCCCCGTCACCACCGTCACCGGGGCCCTGGGGGCGTAGTGCCGGTACTTCATGCCGGGAGCCCGGGGCCGCTCCCCCGCCCCCATGGGACGGACCACGGCGGCGTCCACCTCCACCTGGCCCAGGACCTCCCGCAGCTGCTCCAGCGTCACCCCGCCGGGACGCAGCAGCCGGGGCGGGTCCACAGTCAGGTCGACGATGGCCGACTCCACCCCCACGGCGCAGGGGCCGCCGTCCACGATGGCGTCGATCTTCCCGTCCATGTCCTCCAGCATATGGGCCGCCGTGGTGGGGCTGGGCCGGCCGGAGGTATTGCCCGACGGCGCCGCCACAGGCACTCCCGCCGCCTGAATGATGGCCCGTGTCACCGGGTGATCCGGGCAGCGCATCCCCACCGTGTCCAGACCCGCGGTCACCACGTCGGGGACCTCGGGGCCCCGACGCAGGATCATGGTCAGCGGCCCCGGCCAGAACCGCTCCGCCAGCCGGTACGCCCTATCGGGCACGTCCACGCACCAGCGGCTCAGCCAGTCCGCCGAGGGGACGTGCAGGATCAGCGGGTTGTCCTGGGGACGGCCCTTGGCCGCGAAAATACGGCCCACTGCCTCCGGGTCAAGGCCGTTGGCCCCCAGGCCGTACACCGTCTCGGTGGGGATGCCCACCAGACCGCCGTTTTTCAAAATGGCGGCGGCCTCCGCGATATCGTTTTGTGTGAGAAGTTTTGTGTTCAACGCAAAGTCCCTGCTTATCCTAAAATGATCTGTCTCAGTTCCTCCGCCGTGCAGGCGAATCGGTCCGCCCCGGCCTCCTCCAGCTCCGCCCGGTCCCGGAACCCCCAGAGGACCCCGCAGACGGGCAAACCGCCGTTTTTGCCGGTGCGCACATCCACATTGCTGTCCCCTACGAACAGGGTGGTCTCCGGGGAGGCCCCCAGCCGCTCCAACAGCTTATGCAGCAGAGTGGGGTCGGGCTTGGCGGGCACGCCGGGGAGGGCCCCCTGAACGGCCTCGAACACGCCGGGGAAATACCGCTCCACCAGCGGTCCCGCGATGGCGTCCGCCTTATTGGACAGCACCGCCATGCGGACCCCCGCCCCCTTCAGCGAAGCCAGCGCCTCCGGCACGCCGGGATAGGGGGCGGTCCTGTCCTCGCTGTGGGCGGCGTACCAGGCGGAAAACTCCGCCAGGGCGGCGGCCAGGGTCTCCCCGTCCGTCCCCGGCGGGGAAAACCGCTCCACCAGCTTGGGGATGCCGTTGCCCACCATCAGCTTGAATTCAGCCACCGTGTGGGCCGGCCAGCCCCGGGCGGCGCAGACGTGGTTGCCCGCGTCGGTCAGGTCGTCGATGGTGTTCAGCAGGGTGCCGTCCAGGTCGAATATCACGTGGGTGTACTTCATGTCAGCCTCTCTCCGCCAGCTGCTCCGCCTGCCGGGCGGCTGCCAGGGCGTCGATGATCTCGTCCAGGCCGCCGTCCATCACGCTGTCAAGCTTGTAAAGGGTCAATCCTATACGGTGGTCGGTGACCCGCCCCTGGGGGAAGTTATAGGTGCGGATGCGCTCGTTGCGCATACCGGTGCCGATCTGGCTGCGGCGGGCCTCGCCGTACTCCGACTGGATGCGCTCCTGCTCCCGCTCATAGAGGATGGAGGCCAGCAGCCGCATGGCCTTCTCCCGGTTCTGGAACTGGGAGCGCTCCTGCTGGCACTCCACCACCGTGCCGGTGGGCCGGTGGATGAGCCGCACGGCGGAGGAGGTCTTGTTGATGTGCTGGCCTACCGCCCCG
>CANQKJ010000065.1 GCA_947624465.1 uncultured Oscillospiraceae bacterium | reverse complement strand
GGGACTCGCTGAACTCCGGGTAGGAGGCCATGGCCAGCACCCCGCCGGTCATGTCCAGCACCACGGCGGCGGCGCCCCCCTCCTCCTCCAGGCCGGACTCGAACTGGGAGAGCAGGTTCTCGGTGACGGTCTGGAGGGCCATGTCCAGCGTCAGGGACACGCTGCTCCCCGCCACGGGGGGCTGATCGTCCTCCCAGCTCTCCCCCTCGACGACCCCGTCCTCCCCCTTGACGATGAGGCGGGTGCCGCTGGTGCCGTGGAGCCACTCCTCAAAGGCCAGCTCCACCCCGCTGCGGCCCACCGTGGCGTCCAGCGGATAGCCCAGGCCGGTATAGTAGTCCTGCTCCCCGTCCTGGATGGCCCCCACCGTGCCCAGCACATGGGCGGCGTAGCCGGTGAGGGTCCGGCGGGCGGTGTCGGTTTTGAACACCACCCCGTCCAGCCCCCGCTCCTTGACCTTGGAGATGAAGGCGATGTCCACGTCGTCGGCAAAGATATAGTCGGTGTAATACACCTGCTCCGCGCGGAGGTAGAGGGCGTACAGCACCCCGGCCACCTCCCGGTCGGAGGCGTCGGGGGTCTCCCCTTTTCCGATGAGGCCGAAGTCCAGGCACATGGCGGTGAACAGGGTCTCCGCGTCGGGGGACTCCCTGACGGCGTCCTTCACCCAGCCCCGCTCCTGGGCCAGCCTGCCCAGGGCGGTAAGCCTGGTGACGGGGTCTCCGTTCTCGTCCTCCGTGTCATAGCGGAGTGGTTCCTCGTCGGTGTAGGTCCAGGGGGCGGTCCTGGAGATGGGCAGGGCCTCGGCCCACTCCACTCCCTCTTCCCTGCACAGCTCCAGCAGGCCGGCGATGATCTCGTTGCGGCGCTCCCCCATGTCGCCCATCTTCAGCTCCACATGGTAGCTCATGGTGTTGGTGACCAGCAGCCGCCCGTAGCGGTCCAGGATCTCTCCCCGGACGCTGTCCACCCGCTCCCGCTCGGTGGTGGTGCGGTGGATGTGGACGGGCAGCCAGCTCTCCCCCTCCACGATCTGGAGGCGGAACAGCACCGCGAAAAACGCCGCCAGCACCCCGCAGAAAATGGCCATCAGCACCTGGGTGCGCAGCTTCAACCGCCGGGCCTCCTTCTCGGTTTTCAGCTCCTGCCGGCGCAGGAATTCAAAGGGATCATTCATGGGCAATCCTCCCGAAGCGGACGCAGCAGAACCGCTCCAGCCAATACACCGGCAGCAGGAACGCCAGCGACCAGCCCAGCTCGGGCAGCGCCACGCTCAGCAGCGCCTCCAGCGGGGCCAGCCCGGCAAAATACCGGCTGCCCACCTGCCATGCCTCCCAGAGGACCAGGGCCCCCGCCGCGCAGATGAGATAGCCCCACCAGTCCCGGCGGAGGACGTGCTGGGCAATCAGCCCGGCAAGCCACCCCACCGCCGCGCAGCCCAGGACGCAGACCGCCCCCTCGTGGCCCAGGCCGCTCATCATCAGCCCCGCCAGCGCCCCGTAGACCGCGCCGAAGGCAGGGCCCTCCAGTACGCCCCCCGCCGCGGCGGCAGCGGGCAGCAGCAGGGGCAGAGACATGGGCATGGGTCCCAGGACATAGTAATCCGCCGCCGCGACGATGAGCAGCGCCGCGCCGTAGGCGATCCATTGGATAACGGTGTCCTGTCTGGTCATAGCGGCTCCTTACAGAAACGAACGGCTCACGCCAGTTCCCCGAACAGGGCCCAGGTGGAGCAGCCGGTGATCTTCACGTCCCGGAACTGCCCGATCAGGGACTTGTCCCCGTTCAGGTGGACCAGCCGGTTGCCGGCGGTGCGGGCGTTGAGATTGTTCCGGGGGTCCTCCCCCTCCCCGTCGATGAGGCAGCGGAGGGTCTTCCCGATGTAGGCCCGGTGCTTTTCCAGGGAGATGGCGTTCTGCTCCTCCACCAGCCTGTCGAACCACGCCTGCTTCTCCGCCCGGGAGAAGGGGTCGGGCAGCTCCGCCGCCGGGGTCCCTTTCCGGGGGGAGTAGATAAAGGTGAAGAGGGCGTCGAACCGGACCTCCCGGATGAGGGAGAGGGTGTCCCCGAACTCCGCCTCCGTCTCGCCGGGGAAGCCCACGATCACGTCGCTGGTGAGCACCACATCGGGGATGCGCGCCCGGAGGGCCCGCACCTTGTCCAGATACTGCTCCCTGGTATAGCGCCGGTTCATGGCGGCCAGCACCCGGCTGTTCCCCGACTGGAAGGGCAGGTGGATGACGGGGGCCACCTTCTCACAGTCCCGCATCACGTCGAAGAGGCGCTCGGTGGCGTCCTTGGGGTGGGAGGTCATGAAGCGCAGCAGAAAATCGCCGGGGATGGCGTTGGCCCGCTCCAGCAACGCGGGGAAGTCGACGCCGGCCCCCAGGTCCTTTCCGTAGGAGTTCACGTTCTGGCCCAGCAGGGTGATGTCCCGGTAGCCCTGCTCCGCCAGCCCCCGGATCTCGTCCAGGATGACCTCCGGGTCCCGGCTCCGCTCCCTCCCCCGGACATAGGGGACGATGCAGTAGGTACAGAAATTATTGCACCCGTACATGACGGACACCCACGCCTTGATGGACCCGGACCGGCGGACCGGCAGCCCCTCCGCGATGGCCCCGGCGGACTCGTCCCGGTCGAACACCCGGCCCCGGCGGAGGTATACCCGCCGGAACAGCTCCGGGAACCTCCACAGGGACTGGGGCCCGAACACCAGGTCCACGTGCCGGTAGGTCTGGCGGATGCGCTCCGCCACGTGCTCCTCCTGGGCCATGCAGCCGCACACGCAGATGATCTGGCCCGGGTTCCTCCGCTTGCCGTGGACCAGGGCCCCCAGGTTGCCGAACACCCGCTGCTCCGCGTGCTCCCGGACCGCGCAGGTGTTGATGACGATCACGTCGGCCCCGTCCTCGCTGCCGGTGACGGTATAGCCCATATCGGCCAGCATCCCCCGGATCAGCTCGGAGTCGGCCTCGTTCTGCTGGCAGCCGTAGGTGTCCACCCAAGCGGTGGGCGGGGCGGGCAGGGCGGCGTTGCGCTCACGCAGCTCCGCGCAGTATTCTCTTTGCCGCCGGATGTCCTCGGCGGGGATGACGGGGGTGGTTCGCTCCAAGGGGACTCCCTCCATATATCGGTGTCAGGTCAACATAATACCACAAAACCCTGCGGGTTACAAGGCCGGCGGGGCCGGAGGCCGCATTTTGTCACTGTTTGTCATTTTTGTGGGAAAAGACGGTAAATTTCCTCTTGACAGATATTATGTCCACCGCGTTTTTTCAAAAAGGTTGTGGAAGTTTCGGTGGAAGTTGTTGAAAACCGGGCCTTCCCGCCGTTGCCTCTTCGTCCGAAAAGGTCGATTTTGTCGATTTTTGGGTGGAGGAAATTTGACGGAAGAATTATCGGTCAAATACGTTATTTGTCACCCCGCGTCTCCGTCCGGCCCATGGAACCGGCCCAGATACCACCCGGTGGCCCCGTCCTTTTTCATCAGGCAGCCCCGGCTGCTCCGCCGGACCAGGGCCAGCCGGTCTCCGGGGGACACGGGCAGCAGATAGTCGGTGGCGTCCTCGCAGTGGATGCGGCCGTCGGCCCGGCGGGGGTAGAGGTATTCCTTTAAGATCCACAGCTCCCGGCCTGAGCTGATATGCCGACACCAGGCGCAGTCCCCCTCCTCCCGCAGCACCTCCACGGCGCTGTCGCTCCAGCGGATGTTGACGGGGTCCTCCGAGGGGGCCTGGGCGTCCTCCGCCACCACCACGGGGAGGCCGTCGTAGGCCGTATAGCTCATGTCGTCCCCGTCGATGTCAGGGATGATGAGGGCGTTGAGCTGGCCGTCCAGATTGAGGGCGCAGCCCCCGTCGATGGACACGATGTGCCGCTCTCTGTCGATGAGGGGCCGGGCGTTGGGGATGGCGGGGTCGTACAGGGTCACCGGCCAGTGGCCCACCACCACCCACTTGCGGAAGGACAGCCCCTGGCCCATAAAGTCGTCGTTCTTCATGCAGTGATAGGCGTCCAGCTCCTCCAGCCGGTCCTCCCGGGGGACGCCCCCGTGGACGAAGAGATACTTTCCCGCCTCCAGGATGTGGGGCAGTGAGCAGAGGAAGGCGGTCTCCTCCGGGAAGTTCTCCCGGATGGCTGCCCGGAGGGCGGGCAACTCCTCCTCCCGCTCCACGGGCGGGCGGCCCAGCTCCGCCCCCAGTTGGTTGACGAGGGCCCGCTCCCTCCAAAAGCGGAACACGGGGGCCAGATCGGCGTCCACGCCGGGGCGGCCCTCCAAAAAGGCGCGGTCGATGTGGTCGCAGTTTCCGCTGAGGGGGTAGACGGTGTATTCCCGGCACAGCTCCATCACATACCGCAGGGTGTCAAGGCTCTCCCGCCCCTTCTCCAAAATGTCGCCCAGGAGGATGAGCGCGTCGTCTTTGGAGAAGCGGGCCTTGGCCAGCACCCCTTTCAAAAAGGGCAGATTGCCGTGGATGTCGCTGACGCACAGCACCCGGCGGCCGGCCGCGATATCCGGCCGGATGACGGCGGCCTTCCGTCCCATGGCGCTCCCTCCCCCTTTTTTGGAATTGCAGATAGTATATCACATTTTTTGTAGAAAGAGAAGAAAAAAACAGTTTACTACTGCGAGTATATGTGTTAAAATAAGGATGTTGCCAGAGATACCCATATCATACAGAGACAGGGAGGAGACCGTCATGCCCAGATCCGGGAACAAGGAGCGCAGCCTTGCGCTCTATGAGAGTATTCTGCAGTTGAAGACGATGGAGGAGTGCCAGGCCTTTTTCGACGATCTTTGTACCGTGGGCGAGCTGCGGGCCATGGAGCAGCGGTTCGACGTGGCCCTGCTGCTGGACGAGGGCCTGGTATACACCGAAATTTTAGAAAAGACCGGGGCCAGCTCCGCCACCATCAGCCGGGTGAATCGCATCTTCTCCTTTGGGAAGGGCGGCTTCCGGGAAGCCATCGAGCGGAGGAAAGAGAACGGGCAGAACTGAATCCAGAACACATCAAGAAGGACCGCTCCGGTGGAGCGGTCCTTCTCTTACGGCGAAAGATCAGCGGAAGTACAGCGCCCCGCTCTCAAAGATGGGCTGGAGCTTGTTGCCGGGGACATTTTTGGCGATACACCGCCCCGCCCGCTCGGTGTGGCCCATCTTGCCGAACACCCGGCCGTCGGGGGAGAAAACGCCCTCGATGGCCATGACCGAGCCGTTGGGGTTGGCGGCGATGTCCATGGAGGGCACGCCGTTCCCATCCACGTACTGGGTGGCTACCTGGCCGCCCGCGATGAGCCGCTTCACCAGCTCCGGGGAGGCCGCGAAGCGGCCCTCGCCGTGGGACACGGGGATGGCGTGGAGGTCGCCCACATGGGACTTGAGCATCCAGGGGGACTGGACCGACGCCACCCGGGTGGTGACGTACCGGCTCTGGTGCCGGCCGATCAGGTTGTAGGTCAGGGTGGGGCCGTTCTCCTCCGCCGGCCTGATCTCGCCGTAGGGCACCAGCCCCAGCTTCACCAGGGCCTGGAACCCGTTGCAGATGCCCAGCATCAGGCCGTCCCGGCGCTTCAGCAGGTCGTGGACCGCGTCGGTGAGGCGGGGGTTGCGGAGGAAGGACACGATGAACTTGGCGGAGCCGTCGGGCTCGTCGCCGCCGGAGAAGCCGCCGGGCAGGAAGACGATCTGGGAGCGCTGGATGGCGGCCTCCAGATCGGCGGCGGAGGCGGTCAGGTCCTCCGGGGTCAGGTTGCGGATGACCACCGTCTCGGCGTCCATCCCCGCCCGCAGGCAGGCCCGGACCGAGTCGTATTCGCAGTTGGTGCCGGGGAACACGGGGATGACCACCCTCGGCCGGGCGATCTTCCCGCTGAACACCGCCGGGGAGCGTCTGTCCCAGGAGATGGTCTCCACCGGCTCGGAGGTCCCGGCCCTGGTGGGGTACACGTCCTCCAGCACACCCTCGTTCAGCGATAACAGTTCGTCGATGGGGGCGGAGTCGCCGCCCAGGTCGATCACCGGCTCGGTGGTAGTGACGCCCACCCGCCGGGCATAGGGGCAGTCCACATCCTCGGTCAGCTCGGCCACGATGGCCCCGTAGAAGGGGATGTGCCACATCTCATCCGTCAGCTCCGCCTCGGAGCGGAAGCCGACACGGTTGCCGAAGGACATCTTCATCACCGCCTCGGCGACGCTCTCCTCCACAGCCCATGCGGCCTTGACTTTCCCGGCCTGGGCCAGCGCGTGGAAAGCGTCCCACCCGGCATTGGTGTTCTCCGGCACATCGCCGCCGAAGACATACACCGGGTGGCCCGCCTCCTTGAACTCGGGGGACAGAACGTCAGCCGCCTTGATAGGGGCGATGGCGAAGGAAATCAGCGTGGGGGGCACGTCCCTGTCCAGGAAGGAGCCGGACATGGAGTCCTTGCCGCCGATGGCGGCGCAGCCGTAGTCCAGCTGGGCCTCCAGGGCCCCCAGCAGGGCGGCGAAGGGCTTGCCCCAGCGGGCGGGATCGTCCCGCAGTTTCTCAAAGAACTCCTGGAGGGTCAGATAGGCGTCCTTATAGTCCGCGCCGGCGGCCACGATCTTGGTCAGGGAGGTGACTACGCTGTCCATGGCACCGGCGTAGGGGTCCGCCGTCATCCGGTCCGGGTCCAGACCGTAGGCCATCACGCTGGCCTGGTCCGTCTCCTCCCCCGGCATGGCGGGCAGCAGGGCGGCCATGGCCTGGGCCGGGGTGGTCTGGGTCCGGCCGCCGAAGGGCATGAGGACGCTCCCCGCGCCGATGGAGCCGTCGAACCGCTCCACCAGGCCCCGGCGGGAGGCGGTCTTCAAACTGCCCGCCATCTCCCGCAGGCTGCGGAACCGGGGCTGGCCCAGGGCGGCGCGGTCCTTCTGTTCCACGCGGACGGCGGCGTGCTTCACCGCGCCGTTGGTGTTCAGGAATTCCCGACTCAGGTCGGCCACCTTCCTGCCTCGCCAGGTCATCACCATCCGGGGGCTCTCGGTGACCACCGCCACCCGGTATGCCTCCAGGTTCTCCGCCGTGGCGGCGGCGATGAACCGCGCCTCGTCCTCCGGGGCGACGACGACGGCCATGCGCTCCTGGGACTCGGAGATGGCGAGCTCGGTGCCGTCCAGGCCCTCATATTTCTTCCGCACCGCGTCCAGGTCGATCTCCAGCCCGTCGGCCAGCTCGCCGATGGCCACCGACACGCCGCCGGCGCCGAAGTCGTTGCAGCGCTTGATCATCCGGGTGACGTTCCCGTCCCGGAACAGCCGCTGGAGCTTGCGCTCCTCGGGGGCGTTGCCCTTTTGCACCTCGCTGGCCATGGTGGTCAGCGACTTTTTGTTGTGGCTCTTGGAGGAGCCGGTGGCGCCGCCGATGCCGTCCCGGCCGGTGCGGCCTCCCAGCAGGATGACCACGTCCCCGGCCGCGGGGCGCTCCCGGCGGACGTGGCCGGCGGGAGCGGCGGCCACCACCGCGCCGCACTCCAGCCGCTTGGCGATATAGCCCTCGTGATAGACCTCGGCCACATGGCCGGTGGCCAGACCGATCTGGTTGCCGTAGGAGGAGTAGCCCGCCGCCGCCGTCTGGCACAGCTTGCGCTGGGGCAGCTTGCCCTCGATGGTGGCGCTCATGGGCACGGTGGGGTCGCCCGCGCCGGTGACCCGCATGGCCTGGTGGACATAGGCCCGGCCGGACAGGGGGTCCCGGATGCAGCCGCCGATGCAGGTGGCCGCGCCGCCGAAGGGTTCGATCTCGGTGGGATGGTTGTGGGTCTCGTTCTTGAACATGAGCAGCCAGTCCTGGACCTGGCCGTTGACCTCCGCGGGGACGTGGATGGAGCAGGCGTTGATCTCCTCGCTCTCGTCCAGCTCGGGCAGCTGGCCCCGCTTTTTCAGCACTTTCGTGCCCAGGGTGGCGATGTCCATCAGCGTCCGGGGCCGCTTGGCGGCCCTCTCCTCCCCGTAGACCTCCGCCCTGGCGGCCAGGTAGCGGTCATAGGCGGCCTTCACGTCCCCGTCGTCGATTTGGATATCGTCCAGATGGGTGGAGAAGGTGGTGTGGCGGCAGTGGTCGGACCAGTAGGTGTCCACCACCCGCACCTCGGTAACGGTGGGGTCCCGCTTTTCCTCGTTTTTGAAGTAGTCCTGGAGGAATTTTAAATCTCCAAGGTCCATGGCCAGGCCGTAGCTGTCCAGCAGGGCGGCGAGGCCGCTCTCGTCCAGCCCGGTGAACCCCTCGATGACGGGCACGTCCGCCGGGGCGGGGTGGTCCACGGCCAGGGTCTCCGGCTTCTCCAGGGAGGCCTCCCGGCACTCCACCGGGTTGATGAGATAGCCCCTGATCTTCGCCATCTGCCCCTCGTCCAACGCCCCCTGGAGCAGGTAGACCCGGGCGTTGGCCACCAGGGGCTTCTCCACCCCGGCCAGCAGCTGGATACACTGGGCGGCGGAGTCGGAGCGCTGGTCGAACTGGCCCGGCAGGGCCTCCACCGCCAGCAGGGCGCCCGCCGTCAGGGGCACGGGGAAGTCCTCGTCGAACACCACGTCCACCTGGGGTTCGGAAAACACGGTGGTCTTGGCCTGTTCGTATACCTCCCGAGTGATGCCCTCCACGTCATAGCGGTTCAGCAGGCGGACATCCAGCAGGGTATGGACGCCCAGCTGGTCCCGCAGCTCCCGCAGCAGGCGCTGGGCCTCCACGTCGAAGCCCTTTCGTTTCTCCACATAGCAGCGAAATACCTGGCTCATTACCATTCTCCATTCTCTCAAAGATGCGTACATTTTATGGGAGTTCCGTCCACTCCTCGATGCGGTTGAAGGGATCGGCGCGGGTGGGATGCAGATTGGACGCCATCCCCCACCGGACCAGCAGGGAGCGGTTTTTGAAGCACACCGGGGCGACGGGGACCTCCTCTACGAAGCCCTCCCACAGGGCGGAGGCGGCGGCCAGCCGCTCCTCTCCCCGTGCGGCGCGCCGGGCCGCCAGCAGGGCGGACAGCTCCGCGCTCTGGAACCCGCCGTAGTTGAGGGGACCCGCCAGCAGGGCGGACAGGTCGAAGTCCCCGGTGAGGACGGTCTCCCCCAGATAGAGGTCGAACCTTCCGGCGGACAGGGCGGCCAGATACTCCGCCCAGGGCAGGATGTCCACCGTCACGGTGATCCCCAGCTCCTCCAGCTCCCCCGCCAGCAGGCCGGCCAGCCCCTGCTTGGCCTCGCTGTCGCTGTTCACCAGCAGGGTGAGGGCCAGGGGGCTCCTCCCCGCGTAGCGGAGGCCGTCCTCTCCGTTCAGGGCATACCCCGCCCCGTCCAGCAGGGCGGCCGCGGCGTCCGGGTCATAGGCCAGCCGCTCCGCGGCGGAGGGGCTGTACTCCTCCGACCGGGGGGAGACAGGCAGGGCGGAGGCCAGGGCGTGGCCCGCCAGCAGGCCGGCCGCCGCCGTCTCCCGGTCCAGGGCCCGGGCCGCCGCCTGCCGCACCGCCGGGTCGCGGCAGGGGCCGCCGGTGGTGCGAAAGCCGATGTAGATCAGATCGGTGGTGGGGCAGTCCTCGGTGGCGAAGCTGCCGGAATAGCCCAGGGCGTAGGCCCCGGTGTAGTCGGTGACCGCCGCGGAGAC
>CANQKJ010000064.1 GCA_947624465.1 uncultured Oscillospiraceae bacterium | reverse complement strand
GCTCCATGGACGCGGGCAACCTGCTCAAGCCTATGCTGGCCCGGGGCGAGCTGCACTGCATCGGCGCCACCACCCTCAACGAGTACCGGCAGTATATCGAGAAGGACGCCGCCCTGGAGCGCCGCTTCCAGCCGGTGATGGTGAACGAACCCACCGTGGAGGACGCCATCGCCATCCTGCGCGGCCTCAAGGAGCGCTACGAGGTGTTCCACGGCGTCAAGATCACCGACGGGGCCATCGTGGCCGCGGCCACCCTCAGCGACCGCTATATCTCCGACCGGTTCCTGCCCGACAAGGCCATCGACCTCATCGACGAGGGCTGCGCCCTCATCCGCACCGAGATGGACTCCATGCCCACCGAACTGGACGTGATCTCCCGGAAGATCATCCAGTGCGAGATCGAGGAGGCCGCCCTGAAAAAGGAGGAGGACGAGCTGTCCAAGGCCCGCCTGGCCGACATCCAGAAGGAGCTGGCCGAGCTGCGGGACCAGTTCAACGCCGGCAAGGCCAAATGGGAGAACGAGAAGAACGCCATCGGCACGGTGCAGAAGCTCCGGGAGGATCTGGAACACGCCAACGCCGCCCTGGAGAAGGCCCAGCGGGAGTACGACCTGGAGAAGGCCGCCGAGCTGCAGTATGGGACCATCCCCAGCCTGAAAAAGCAGCTGGAGGAAGAGGAGGAGCTGGCCGCCCGGTCCAAGGAGGACAATCTGCTCCGGGACAAGGTCACCGAGGAGGAGATCGCCCGCATCGTGGAGCGGTGGACGGGCATCCCCGTGGCCAAGCTGATGGAGGGCGAGCGGGAGAAGCTGCTCCACCTGGAGGACATCCTCCACCAGCGGGTGGTGGGCCAGGACGAGGCGGTCCGGCTGGTGTCCGAGGCCATCCTCCGCAGCCGCGCCGGCATCGCAGACCCCAACAAGCCCATCGGCTCCTTCCTGTTCCTGGGTCCCACCGGCGTGGGCAAGACCGAACTGGCCAAAACGCTGTCCGAGGCCCTGTTCGACAGCGAGAAGAACCTGGTCCGCATCGACATGAGCGAGTACATGGAGAAGTTCTCCGTGTCCCGCCTCATCGGGGCCCCTCCGGGGTACGTGGGCTATGAGGAGGGCGGCCAGCTCACTGAGGCGGTGCGGCGGCATCCCTATTCCGTGGTGCTGTTCGACGAGGTGGAGAAGGCCCACCCCGACGTGTTCAACGTGCTTTTGCAGGTGCTGGACGACGGCCGCATCACCGACAGCCAGGGCCGGACGGTGGACTTCAAGAACACCGTCATCATCCTCACCTCCAACCTGGGCAGCCAGATCTTGCTGGACGGCATCGGCGCGGACGGCGAGATCGGCGAGAGCGCCCGGAGCCAGGTGGAGGAGCTGCTGAAGCGCTCCTTCCGGCCCGAGTTTTTGAACCGGCTGGACGAGATCGTGTTCTACAAGCCCCTGACGAGGGACAATCTGTATCACATCATCGACCTGCAGCTGGCGGGCCTCAACAGGCGTCTGGCCGATAAGCGGCTCAACGTCCAGCTCACCGACGAGGCCAAACAGTTGGTGCTGGAGGCCGCCTACGATCCTATGTACGGGGCGCGGCCCCTGCGCCGGTATCTCCAGCACACGGTGGAGAACCTGGTGGGCCGGCGGATCGTGGCCGGGGACGTGTCCCCCGACGCCACCCTGGTGGTGGACCGGGACGGGGACCGGCTGGTCATCCTGTAAAAACCTCAAAAGAGGCCGCCCAAAACGCATTTGGGCGGCCTCTTTTTCGCTTTTCTGGCGGTTTTGCAGGTTGTCAACTTCCATTTCCCGTTACAGCCAACTTTCCGCGGTTTGCCAGGCAAAAACGGGAATCAGCCTGTGGGTCCCGCCTGGGCGTATCTGCACCACTCCGACAGTACGCACTCCCCGCATTTGGCCTTCCGGGCGGTACACACTGCCCGCCCGTGGAGGACCATCCGGTGGCAGAAGTTGTTGGACTCCTCCGGCGGGAGGACGGCCCTGAGCTGGGCCTCCACCTTGGCCGGGTCGGTGGTGCCGTCGGTGAGGCCCAGCCGCCCGGTGATGCGGATGCAGTGGGTGTCGGCCACCACCGCGCCGGGGGCCTTGTAGATGTCGCCCAGGATGAGGTTGGCGGTCTTGCGGCCCACGCCGGGGAGCTTCAGCAGCTCCTCCATGGTCCCCGGCACCTTGCCGCCGTAATCCCGCAGGAGCATCTGGGCGGAGCCGACGATGTCCCGGCTCTTGCCCCGGAAAAAGCCGCAGGAGTGGATGTATTTTCCCACCTCCTCCGGGTCGGCCTCGGCGAAGGATTCCAGGGTGGGGAACCGCGCGTACAGGGCGGGGGTGACCATGTTCACCCGCTCGTCGGTACACTGGGCGGACAGCCGGACGGCGAAGAGCAGCTCGTAGTCCTTGTCATACTGGAGGGAGCAGAGGGCGTCGGGGTACAGCCCCTTGAGGGCGTTTACGATGTGGAGGACGGCAGTTTGTTCCATATTGGGTCACCTCAGACAGGGTTTTCATCATTCTAACACAAAACGACGGGAAAAGCGAGACGGATTTTTCTGCCGAAACAGTTGTGCTTGCGGGAATCCGTGTGGTATAATAGCTTTGTATCAAAATTTGAAAGGCGGAGCCGGTTATGGTTTTGGAACAAATCGATTTCCTGGAGCGGTTCGACCCGGAGGTGGGCGCGGCGGTCCGCGCCGAGCTGGAGCGCCAGCAGGGCAATCTGGAGCTGATCGCGTCGGAAAACATCGTGTCGGAGGCGGTGCTGGCCGCCGCCGGCAGCGTTTTGACCAATAAATACGCCGAGGGCTACCCCGGCAAGCGGTATTACGGCGGCTGCCAGTGTGTGGATGTGGCCGAGCAGCTGGCCATCGACCGGGCCTGCGAGCTGTTCGGGGCGAAATACGCCAACGTCCAGCCCCACTCGGGCGCCCAGGCCAATTACGCTGTGTATATGGCCCTGTGCCAGCCGGGGGACACCGTGCTGGGCATGAACCTGGACCACGGCGGCCACCTGACCCACGGCAGCCCCGTGAACTACTCCGGCAAGTATTTCAACGTGGTGTCCTACGGGGTGGACGAGCTCACCGGCCGCATCGACTACGACGCGCTGGAGAAGATCGCCAGGGAGTGCAAGCCCCGGATGATCGTGGCGGGGGCCTCCGCCTATCCCCGGATCATCGACTTCAAGCGCTGCCGCGAGATCGCCGACGAGGTGAGCGCCTGGCTGTGGGTGGATATGGCCCACATCGCGGGCCTGGTGGCGGCGGGGCTCCATCCCTCCCCGGTGCCCTACGCCCATGTCACCTCCACCACCACCCATAAGACCCTCCGGGGCCCCCGGGGCGGCCTGCTCCTCACCAACGACGGGGACATCGCCAAAAAGCTGAACTCCGCCGTGTTCCCCGGCTCCCAGGGCGGCCCGCTGATGCACGTCATCGCCGCCAAGGCCGTGGCCCTGGGGGAGGCGCTCAAGCCGGAGTTCAAGGCCTATCAGCGGCAGGTGGTGAAGAACGCCGCCGCCCTGGCCGAGGGCCTTACAAAGCGGGGCATGAAGCTGGTGTCCGGCGGCACCGACAACCACCTGTGCCTGGTGGATCTGCGGGACATGGGGGATCTCACCGGCAAGGAGCTGGAGCGCCGGCTGGACGAGGTGCGCATCACCGCCAACAAGAACAAGGTCCCCGGCGATCCCCGCTCCCCCTTCCAGACCAGCGGTCTTCGGGTGGGCAGCCCCGCGGTCACCAGCCGCGGCTTCGTGGAGGCCGATATGGACCAGGTGGCCCAGTATATCGCCTGGGCGGCCTCCGATTTCGACGCCAAAGCCGAGGAGATCCGCGCCGGCGTCGCCGCCCTCACCGCCAGATACCCTATCTACAAGTGAGCGGGCCTATTGCAAAGCGATCCTAAAATTTATCATAAAAGGAGAGCGAGCACCAATGAAAATGATCCTGAAGCAGCGCATCTTTACCTGGTTCGACAGCTACGACATTTACGACGAGAGCGGCGCCGTCCTCTACAAGGTGGAGGGCAAGCCCGACTGGGGCCACCGGCTCCAGGTCTACGACCCCAACGGCGACTATCTGGGCATGATCAAGCAGGAACTGTTCCATCTGGAGGACACATTCGACGTGTATATCGGCCAGGAGAAGGTGGGCAAGATCCAGAAGAAGTTCTCCCTGCTCACCCCCAAGTTCGCCATCGACTACAACGGCTGGGAAGTGGACGGCAAGTGGATGGAATGGAACTACACCATCAAGAGCGGGAATGACACCGTAGCCACCGTTAAGCAGGAGCTGCTCCACATCGGCGACACCTATGTCATCGACGTGGAGAACGACGCCGACGCCCTGGGCGTGCTGCTGGTGATGCTGGCCATCGACGCGGACAAGCACTCCCGGGAGCCCCAGCACCAGTCCTGAGCTGAAACAGTGGCGCAGAGGCGGCGGCGAGCCGCCTCTGTCCGTATAGACCGCAAAAGGGGGTGGAGGAGATGTATCAGCCCTTGGCCGACCGCATCCGGCCGGAGACGCTGGACGAGGTGGTGGGGCAGCGGCACATTTTGGGCAAAGACGGCCTGCTCCGCCGGGTCATCGAGAGCGGGAAGATTCCCAATATGGTGTTCTACGGCCCCTCAGGCACCGGCAAGACCACCGTGGCCAACATCATCGCAAAGCAGTCCGGGCGGACCCTGCGGCGGCTCAACGCCACCACCGCCTCTCTCTCCGACATCCGGGAGATCATGGACGAGGTGGGCACCCTCATCGCCCCCAACGGGGTGCTGCTGTACCTGGACGAGATCCAGTACTTCAACAAGAAGCAGCAGCAGTCCCTGCTGGAGTTCATCGAGAACGGCAAGATCACCCTGGTGGCCTCCACCACCGAGAACCCCTATTTCACCATCTTCAACGCCATCCTGTCCCGGTCCACCGTGTTCGAGTTCAAAATGCTCACGGCGGAGGATATCCTGCCCGCCGTGGACCGGGGCATCGCCATTCTGGCGGGCGAGATGGGCGTAAAGGTGGACTGCGAGGACGGGGTGCGGGAGCATCTGGCCGCCTCCTGCGGGGGGGACGTGCGCAAGGCCCTGAACGCCGTGGAGCTGCTCATGTCCGCCAGCCGTATCCAAAAGGGGAAGCTGACCATCGCCCTGGACGACGCGAAACTGGTGGCCCAGCGCTCCGCCATGCGGTACGACCGGGACGGAGACGACCACTTTGACATCGCCTCCGCCCTGATGAAGTCCCTCCGGGGCTCCGACCCGGACGCCGCCCTCCACTACCTGGCCCGGCTTTTGGAGGCGGGGGACATGATCACCGCCATCCGGCGCATCCTCTGCTCCGCCAGCGAGGATATCGGCATGGCCTATCCCCAGGCCATCTCCATCGTGAAGGCCTGCGTGGACAGCGCTTTGCAGGTGGGCCTGCCCGAGGCCCGGCTCCACCTGGCCCAGGCGGTGATCCTGCTTGCCACCGCGCCCAAGTCCAACAGCGTGGTCATGGCCATCGACGCGGCACAGGCCGATGTGCGCTCCGGCCAGACCGGGGACTACCCCCGGCATTTGCAGAACGTCCATGCCGACGGCGCCGGCTTCGAGCGGGAGCAGGGGTATCTCTACCCCCACGACTACCCGGACCACTGGGTGGACCAGCAGTATCTGCCCGACGCCATCAAGGACCACAGATACTATGAGTACGGCCCCAACAAGAACGAGCAGGCGGCCAAAGCCTACTGGGACAAGATCAAGAAGAAGTGAGGCGATCCCCATGCCGATGGATATCCGGGTGGGCGACATCGTTGAGATGAAAAAGCAGCACCCCTGCGGCAGCAGGGAGTGGACGGTGCTCCGGGTGGGTATGGACTTCAAGCTGCGGTGTTCCGGCTGCGGCCATGAAGTGATGACCCCCCGCAGCAAGGCGGAGAAGGCCATCCGCAAGGTGAGACGGGAGGGGGAGCCGGTATGAAGGAGTTTTGGAGCGGACGCATCCGAGACGCGGTGCCCTACACCCCCGGCGAGCAGCCCAGGGACCGGAAATTCGTCAAGCTGAACACCAACGAGTGCCCCTATCCGCCCTCCCCGAAGGTCATCGGGGCCATCCAAGAGGCGGCGGGGGACGGCCTGCGGCTGTATCCCGACCCGGAGTGTACCGAGCTGCGCTCCGCCATCGCCAGACGGGAGGGGCTGAGGCCGGAGCAGGTGTTCTGCTCCAACGGCTCCGACGAGGTCCTGGCCTTCGCCTTCCAGGCGTTTTTCGACCCGGAGCGGGAGATCGTGTTCCCGCGCGTTACGTACAGCTTTTACCCCGTCTATACCAGCTACTTCGGCTTGAGATGCCGCCAGGTGCCCATGAATCCCGACTTCTCCGACCCCATCGATCTGCTGTGCGGGAACAACGGCGGGGTGGTCCTGGCCAACCCCAACGCCCCCACCGGCATCGCGGTGGGCCTGGACACGGTGGAGAAGCTGCTGGACGCCAACCCGGACGTGGTGGTCATCGTGGACGAGGCCTATGTGGACTTCGGGGCGGACAGCGCCGTGGGGCTTATCGATAAGCACCCCAATCTGCTGGTGGTGCAGACCGCCTCCAAGTCCCGGTCCCTGGCCGGGCTGAGAGTGGGCTGGGCCATGGGAGACGAAAACCTGATCGACGGCCTCCGCTGCGTGCGGGACTCCATCAACTCCTACACCGTGGACCGGCTGGCCCAGGCGGGCGCGAAGGCCGCCATCGAGGACGAGGAATATTTCCAGGCCACCCGGAAAAAGGTGATGGATACCCGGGAACGGACGGCCGTGGCCTTAAAGGGAAAAGGCTTTACCGTCCTGCCCTCTCAGGCCAATTTCCTGTTCGCCCGCCACCCGGATCACGGCGGAAAGGAGCTGTTGGACGGCCTTCGGGCCAGGGGCGTGCTGGTCCGCTGGTGGAGGGACCCTCTCATCAAAGACTGGCTCCGCATCTCCGTCGGGACGGACGGGGAGATGGAGACGCTGATGAAGGCGCTGGACGAATTCGTGTGAATATGAGAAAAGAGCCGCCTGTCGCAGGACAGGCGGCTCTGCCTCTGTATGGACGGGAGACGGGCCGGACCCGGTCACAGGGAGAAGTCCTCGTCCCTGAACTTCTCAAAGCTGGCGGCGGCCGGCTTGGGCGGCACCCGCTTCAGAGGGTCGTACCGGAAGGCGCGGCAGGCCCCGGCGGGGGAGACCACGCCCTTTTTCACGCAGATGATGTGTTCCTCATCCAAAAGCTCGCCGCGCCTGCAGTAGGCGCAGCGGGGTTCGATATGCCGGTCGAACAGCATGGCGGCGTCCCCCTCGTCTCGGTGTTGAGACGATTATACACCATGCGCCGGGGATTTTCCACACTTTTTTCGCAAAAGGGCGCCGCACAGGGCGGAGATGGCCACCCAGGCCCCGAAGGCGGCCACCGTGGAGATGGCGAGAGCGGTGGAGAAGTCCAGCGCGGCGATGGACTCCGTCTGGTCGATGAGGTAGTCGGCCACCGGGGCGGACAGGGGAAGGACGCGGGTGACGGCATAGGTCAGCCCCGCGGCGATCAGGCCGTGGCACAGCTTGCCCGCCAGATAGACCCTGGCGGAGAGGCCGCTGTCCGCAAGAAAGGACAGCACCTGGCAGTGGACGGACAGTCCCGCCCAGCCCAGCATGAAGGCGGCCATGGACACCCGTCCCGCCAGCTGGGCCTCCCCCCGGAGGGAGGACACCCCGGAGGACAGCTCCAGCAGGCCGGCCACCAGCCGCCTGGCCCACTCCTCCCGAAAGCCCAGGGCGGACAGCCCCTTTGCCGCCAGGGAGAGTACGCCGAAGGCGGAGAGCATCCGCAGCACCACCGCGAAGAAGACCACAAAGGCGCAGATGTTGAGGGTGCTCTGCATGGCCCGGGTCACCGCCCCGGTGAAGGCGGCGGGGAGGGTCACCGTGGCGATGGGCTTGGGGCGGCGGGGAGGCCGCCTGCTCTCCCCGCGGCCGCCGTAGAAGCGAAACAGCAGCCCCACCAGCACCGAGGCCAGGGCGTGGGTGAGATAGAGAAGCAGGCCCACGCGCCCGTCCCCGAACACGCCGGCCCCCACCACGCCCAGGATGAAGGCGGGGCCGGAGTTGTTGCAGAAGGCCAGCAGCCGTTCCGCCTCAGTTTTGGAGCAGAGACCCTGCTGGTAGAGCTGGAGGGCGGTCCGTGCCCCCACCGGGTAGCCGCCGATGAACCCCAGGGCCACCGCCGCGGCGCAGCTCCCGCTGACCCGGAACAGGGGCCGCATAAGGCCCTCCATGGCCCGCCCCAGATAGGCCGCCAGCCCCAGGTCCACCACCAGGGAGGACAGCACAAAGAAGGGGAACAGGGAGGGGACGATGACGTTGAAGCACAGCGTCAGCCCGTCCTGCGCCCCGGCCATGGCCTCCTTGGGGGCGGCCACCAGAGCGGCGGCGGCGACAAACAGGGCGAGGCCCAGCAGCCCGTCCCGAACTCCCCTTCGACGCAGGATCGCCAGCATCCCATCACCCCCATAGGGAAAAGGTATGCGGCGATGAGAAAAGGATTGCCTGTCCGCCCTGTTTGCGGTATAATTTTTTCAAACGAAAAACAAAAGGAGGGCTTTCCATGCAGCATGAGATCGTCGAGGCCATCCCCCTGCTGGACGGGAAGGGGAATTTGACCCAGCCGGGGTACGCCAAAAAGCTCCTGCCCGTGTACGACCGGCGGGCGGTGAAGGCGGGCGCCCACCGGCTCAAGGAGTGGGACTACTACTACGTGGGCAACGACCGGTTCGGCGTGGCCCTGACCATCGCCGACAACGGGTACATGGGGCTGGACTCCATCTCCTTTTTGAGCTTCCAGGGGACCCCCTGGCAGATCACCAAAAGCCCCATGCGGGCCTTCCCCATGGGGAAGACCTGCCTGCCCGCCACCTCGGCGGAGGGGACCTCCGCCATCTCCGGCAAGGGGTACGCCCTGGTGTTTCTGGTGGACGGGACCCGGCGGGCCCTCACCGCCCATATGGACAGGTTCCGGGGGAAAGACGCCATCGACGTCTGGGTGGAGCTGACGGAGGAGCCGGAGGAGTCCATGGTCATCTGCACCCCTTTCAAAAAGCGGGGGCACTTCTACTACAACCAGAAGATCAACTGTATGCGGGCCAGGGGGACGGTGAAGATCGGCGCGGAGGAGTATACCTTCGATCCGGCGGAGTCCTTCGGCGTGCTGGACTGGGGCCGGGGCGTGTGGACCTATCACAACACCTGGTACTGGGGTTCCGCCTCCGGCCTTGTGGACGGGGAACTTTTCGGATTCAATATCGGCTATGGCTTCGGGGACACTTCCGCCGCCACCGAAAATATGCTGTTCTACAAGGGAAAGGCGCATAAGCTGTCCCAGGTGACCTTCCACATCCCCATGAACGGGAAGAAGGAGGACTACCTGAAGCCCTGGACCTTCACCAGCGACGACGGGCGGTTCGAGATGGACTTCGCGCCCGTCATCGACCGGGCCTCCAACACCGACTTCAAGGTGCTGAAAAGCGATCAGCACCAGGTGTTCGGGCGGTTTACCGGCACGGCGGTGCTGGACGACGGGACAGAGATCCATATCAAAGACTTCATGGGCTTCGCCGAGAAGGTGGAGAACAAGTGGTAACGCAAAACGCGAGGAGGAGACAGGCATGAAGATCGATCCCAGAGAAATGAAGTGGA
>CANQKJ010000063.1 GCA_947624465.1 uncultured Oscillospiraceae bacterium | reverse complement strand
GCCTACACCCTGCGGAGCGGCGCCCGGCTCCAGCAGAACCTGAAACGGGTCTATCAGCTCTTTCCGGTGCTGGAGCAGCGCAAAAAGCAGCAGGCCTCCACCCTCTCCGGCGGGGAGCAGCAGATGCTGGCCATCGGCCGCGCGCTGATGGCCGACCCGAAGATCCTCCTGCTGGACGAGCCATCTCTGGGCCTTGCCCCTCTCATCATCAAAGACATCTTCCGCACCCTTCAGGAGATCCGGGCGGAGGGCACCACCATCCTCATCGTGGAGCAGAACGCCCTGGCCACCCTGAAGATCGCCGACTACGCCTACGTGCTGGAGCTGGGGCTCATCAGCATGAAGGGCCCCGCCGGCGAGCTCATCCACGACCAGCGCCTCATCGACGCCTATCTGGGCGGCAAAAAGGCGTAAAACCCGTGGAGGAGCGCTTATCAACCAGTCTGTGATCTGCTAAAATCATAAAAAGGAGAATAAAAAATGAAAAAACTGATCGCCCTGCTTCTGGCCCTGGTCATGGTGTTCGCCCTGGCCGCCTGCGGTCCCAAGACTCCCACTGTCGAGCCCGGCCCCGCCAGCAACCCCGGCACGAATCCCTCAGAGCCCGCCGGCGACCAGCCCTCTGAACCTGTGGACGACCAGCCCACCGGCACCGTCCAGGGCGTGACCGACACCGAGATTTTGGTGGGCAACACCGCCGCCACCACCGGCGCCTTCGCCAGCATCGGCGTGCCCTTCAACGCCGGCCTGGAGGCCGCGCTGAAAGCCTATAACGACGCCGGCGGCTTTGAGGGGAAGACCATCCGCCTCATCCACTATGACGACGGGTTCGACGCCGCCCAGGGCATGACCTACACCAAGACCCTGGCCGAGACCGACAAGGTGTTCGCCCTGGTGGGCCACTTCGGCACCAACACCGTGGGCGCCACCCTGGACTATGTGAAGGGCCTGGGCATCCCCACCGTCTACGCCGTCACCGGCATCTCCGCCCTGTATCAGGAGGGCGCCACCGGCAAGGACGCCTGCGTCATGTCCGTGCAGCCCATCTATGACGCCGAGGGCCGGGTGCTGCTGGCCCGGGCCGTGGCCGCCACCGACGACAACATCGGTCTGGGCGGCAAGAAGATCGGCGTCATCTCCACCACCGACGACGCGGGCGAGGGCATCCTGGCCGGCATCAAGCGCCAGGCCCAGGAGGGCAGCTTCGACATCACCTATCAGGAGGTCCAGGCCGACGCCACCGACTACTCCGCCGCCGTCAACGTGCTGAAAAACGCCGGGTGCGACGTGGTCATCGCCGCCATGAACCAGCCCCCGCTGGTCACCACCGTGAACGCCATGCGGGACGCCAACTTCAACGCCAAGGTCATCACCTCTTACGTCAGCGCCTCCGCCGTCACCCTGGGCCAGCTGGTGGCCGACGGCTCCATCACCGCCGACCGGCCGGTGTACACCACCGCGTGGCTGGACGTGACCACCGAGGAGGGCATGGCCGACTATATGGCCTTCGCCGGCGTGATGGCCGCCTGGGAGGCCGAGAACGGCGTGGCCCCCGAGGACACCTATGTGCTGAACTCCTACGCCATGGCCGGCTATGTGGCGGGCATGACCTTCATCCACGGCCTGAACCAGCTGACCGCCCAGGGCGGCGAGCTGACCTGGGAGAACTACATCGCGGCCATGGAGAGCGCCCCCCTCCACGTCCCCATGGGCGGCGAGCTGAGCTTCGCCAACGGCGACCGGCTGGGCATCACCGCCCTGGCCCTGAACACCGTCTCCCTGGCCCCGGACGAGGCCACCGGCTTCTATACGCTCGTTTCCGTCAGCCCTATCATGTCTCTGGACGACGTCTGGGCCCACGTGGGCTGAGCCGATCCGGGAACAGCGCCGGGACCCGCGGGGACGGTCTCCCCTCTCCCGTCCCCGCGGCCCCTCCGGCCCCTATCATGCAGAAGGAGTGAAGATAGTGAGTTTTGAGGAAAAGTATATCTCCGTGGAGCAGGCCCTGTCCTATGTGAAATCGGGGGACACCATCGTCACGGGGCTGGGCGCGGCGGAGGCCGGTCTGTTCATGGGGCAGCTCCACACCATCGCCGACCGGGTGCGGGACGTCACTGTCACCAACTGCCTGCCCACCCATCATTCTGAGATCTACAAGCCGGAGTACGTGGACTCCTTCAACGTGGACGGCTGGTTTTTCTCCCCCCAGATGCGCAAAGCCCACGTCCAGGGCAATATGGCCTACATCCCCAACCACCTGCATCTGGCGGCCTCCAAGCGGCTGTACCACGTGAAGCCCAACATCTTCGTGGGGGCGGCCTCCATGCCGGACAAGCACGGGTATATCTCCCTGTCCCTGTCCAACACCTATGAGATGCGGATGATCCACGCCGCCGACCTGGTGATCCTGGAGGTCAACCCCAATATGCCCTTCACCCTGGGGGAGTCCATCCTCCACGTGTCCGAGGTGGACTATCTGATTCGGGCGGACTACAAGCCTCCCGTCACCCCCGACGCCCCCTTTGGGGAGAAGGACGCCGCCATCAGCAAGTTCATCGCCGACATGGTGCCCGACGGGGCCTGCATCCAGCTGGGCATCGGCGGCATCCCCAACGCGGTGGCCGCCGCCCTGGAGACCAAGAACGATCTGGGCGTCCACACGGAGATGCTCACCACCAGCATGATGCACCTGGCCAAGATGGGGGTCATCACCGGCAGATGCAAGCAGATCAACCGGGGCAAGATGGTCACCACCTTCGCCATGGGCATCCCTGAGCTCTATGAGTTCATGGACTATAACCCCGGCGTGGCCATCATGGACGGCGCCTGGACCAACGACCCCTACGTCATCGCCCAGAACGACAATCAGATCTCCATCAACACCTCCATCGAGGTGGACCTGACCGGCCAGTGCTGCTCCGAGTCCATCGGCTCCCGGCAGTTCTCCGGCACCGGCGGGCAGGCGGACACCGCCATCGGCGCACAGATGTCCAAGAACGGCAAGTCCATCATCGCCCTGTACTCCACCGCCATGGTCAAGGACCCCGCCACCGGGGAGCGGCGGGAGGTCTCCAAGATCGTGCCCCAGCTCATGCCCGGCGCGGCGGTGACCCTGTCCCGGAACGATGTGGACCGGGTGGTCACCGAGTACGGCGTGGCCGAGCTGCGGGGCACCAACCTGCGGGAGCGGGTGGCCCGGCTCATCGAGATCGCCCACCCCAGGTTCCGGGAGGAGCTGTGGGAACAGGCGGTAAAAGTGGGCATCCTGGGCTGCCGCCGGTGAGGAGGGCTGCCTATGGCCACCTTTGACTTCAACGGAAAGCGGATCTATTTTGAGGAATACGGCCAGGGCAGGCCCCTGGTCATCCTCAACGGCATCATGATGTCCTGCGCCAGCTGGAAGGAGTTCATCGACCCCCTCTCCGAGTGTAACCGGCTGCTCCTGCTGGACCTGCTGGACCAGGGGAAGTCCGCCCGGATGGACGGGCCCTATGAGCAGGCCGTCCAGGCGGAGGTGGTGCTGGCCCTTCTGGACCATCTGGGGATCGGGAAAGCCTGTCTGGTGGGCATCTCTTACGGCGGCGAGGTGGCCCAGCGGTTCGCCATCGACCACCCGGACCGGGTGGACCGGCTGGTGCTGTTCAACACCACCCCCCGCACCGGCCCCTGGCTGGGGGACATCGGCGAGGGGTGGAACCTGGCGGCCGGGGACCCGGAGTCCTATTACTACGCCACCATCCCGGTGATCTACTCCCCTCAGTTCTATCTGAGCAAAAACGACTGGATGACCCGTCGGCATGAGGCGCTCCACACCGTGTTCTCCAATCAGGATTTTATCCAGGCCATGATCCGGCTCACCGACAGCGCCCGGAACTACGACGTGACGGAGGACCTCCACAGGATCGCCGCCCCCACCCTGGTGGTGTCCTGCCGGGAGGACTATCTGACCCCCATGGCGGAGCAGGAGCTGATCTGTTCCAAAATCCCCAACAGCAAACACGTCATCCTGCCCGGCAGCGGCCACGCCTCCATGTACGAGCAGCCTCTGCTGTTCACCGCCCTGACCCTGGGCTTCTGCAACACCTCCAAAACCGAATATCACATCACCTGACAATCCAGTTGCGGAAAACGGAAAAAAGGAATATAATCAATGCAGGAAACCGAACGAAAGAGTATGATCAAAGGGGGACTTGCATTGGACTACAGGACACTGATCAACCGGCCCAGGACCAAACGCGGCCTGGAGACCCTCAACAACATCCTCAGCGCCGCCGCCCAGGAGATCTACGAAAAGGGGTATTACAACACCTCCATCAACGACATCACCAAACGGGCGGGCGTGGGCGCCGGGACCTTCTACACCTATTTCGAGAGCAAGTATAACCTCTACAAGTTCCTGTTGCTCCAGTGCAGCCACATGATCCGCAAACACCTGAGCCGCTCCATCCGAAACTGCAAGACCCGCCGGGAGGCGGAGGAGGTGGGCCTGCGGGCCTGGCTCCAGTTCGTCCGGGAAAACCGGTATATGTATCACGTGATCTGGGAGTCCATGTATATCGACAAGGCCCTGTTCGTGGACTATTACGTCAGCTTCGCCCGGGCCTATATGGAGGGCATCGACGCGGCCAAGAAGACCGGCGAGGTGCGCTCCGAGATCGACAGCGAGGTGCTGGCCTACACCCTCATGGGGGCTTCCAACTTCCTGGGGCTCAACTGGGGGCTGTTCAAGGACTACCCCATCGACGTGGAAAAAGTCGTCGAGAGCTTCATGTATATCATCGACGGCGGCGTCTTCAACGAAAAGCGGCTGCCTCCCCCTCCGCCGGAGGAGCCCCAGCTCCCCATCCGGATCACCGTGGACTTCGACGATGTGGAGCTGGAGGACGAGCCGGAGGGGAACGAAGGCCCCGGCGAGGACGCGCCGTGATCTCACCAAGGAGGGATCTCTTTGTATCAACAGCGATTTCTCACCACCGAACGGCTGACCACCGCCTACTACCGGGCGGGCGAGGGGAACGGCAAGAAGCTGCTCCTGCTCCACGGGAACGTGTCGTCCTCGGTATTCTTCCTGCCCCTGTTCCCCCTGCTGGAACAGGACTTTGACGTCGTCGCCCCCGACCTGCGCTGCTTCGGCGATTCCAGCGCCCTGCCGGTGGACGCGCGCCGCGGCTTCCGGGACTGGACGGAGGACGTGGCCGAATTCGCCGCCGCCCTGGGGTGGGACAGGTTCGCCCTGGGCGGCTGGTCCATGGGCGGCTGCGCCGCCATGCAGTACGCCATCGACCATCCGGAACAGCTCACCGCCCTGATCCTCATCAATCCGGGCTCCCCCTACGGCTTCGGCGGCACCAAGGGCCCGGACGGGCAGCCGCTGGACCCGCCGGGGCTGGCCTCCGGAGCGGGGGCGGTGAACGCCCAGCTGGTTCAGGCGCTGGCCGCCGGCCAGACCGATTTCGTCCGCTTCACCCTCACCAAGACCGTCTTCTTCAAGCCGGGCTTCCAGCTGGAGCCCGCGTGGGAGGACCGGCTGGTGGAGGCCATGGCCAAGACCAAGGTGGGGGACGGGATGTACCCCGGCGACGCGCGGCAGGTCCCCCAGTGGCCCTTTGTGGCCGCAGGCGACAAGGGCGTCTGCAACACCATGTCCATCCTCCACGGCGACCTGTCCGGCCTTGCCGAAATCGACCCCAAGCCGCCGGTGCTCTGGCTCCGGGGGGACAGCGACACCATGGTCAGCGACACCTCCGCCTGCGATCTGGCGTTCCTGGGCAAGCTGGGCGCCGTTCCGGGCTGGCCCGGCGAGGAACTCGCCCCGCCCCAGCCCATGGTGTCCCAGACCCGGTATGTACTGGACCGCTACGCCGCGGGCGGCGGAAGTTACCGCGAGGTGGTCCAGCCCGGCGGCCACTGCCACTTCCTGGAGTGCCCGGATCGGTTCGCCGCCGCCGTCAAAGAATTTTTTGCCTGAGAAGGAATCATTGGCTCGACAGAGACAGGGAACGATTCAAACCTTTCAACTGTCGGCCGACAGTTTTGGGTACGGAAAATCCCCATCTGCCGCTCGCTGAGTGGGTCAGATGGGGATTTTTAACGATATCATCATCAACAAGTCCACAGGCCGCAGCAGGCACGCCGATACCCGCCGCTTTGTGCAAATCGTTTATATACTATGCCCTGAACTTTTTAGAAATTGCCCACTTGAATTTTGGGCGTATCCCAATTAAAATGAGATAACAACGTGTGGCGTTTCAACTGCGTAAATCCGGTTGGAACCACACGTTTATTTTTTTGTCCCGAACAGGCACAAGGTCAAACGGAACGGGTGAAACCGGCCGCGCGACGAGATCGGTCAAAGGATCGGACGGGATATAAAATCATCGCAAAAAAACAGTCAGGATGTGATCCCCATGGAAGAGAAAGCGAATCAGTTTCTTGGAGAGGAGCATATCGGCAAGCTGATGCGGAAATATGCGATCCCCTGCATCATCTCGCTGCTGGTGGGCGCTCTCTATAATATCGTCGACCAGATTTTTATCGCAAACGCGGCCTACCTCGGTTCCTATGGGAATGCGGCAAATACAGCCGTCTTTCCGCTGACGGTCATCGCGCTGGCAATCGCCGTCATGATCGGGGACGGATGCTGCGCGTTTGTGAGCCTCAGCCTTGGCAGGAAGCAGCCGGAGGCCGCCAGGAAGAGCGTCGGCAATTCAGTGGTCATGGTGATCGCCTGTAGTCTGGCGCTCTGTGCGGTGTATCTGATTTTCAGCGATCAGATCGTCGCCATGTTCGGCGGGACCGTAAACGCGGAGACCTTCCGGCACTCAAAGGAATACTTCTTTTACATCACGCTGGGGATCCCGTTCTATATGTTCGGGCAGGCGTTGAATCCCATGATCCGGGCGGACGGGAGCCCACGCTTTGCAATGGCGTCTACGTTGGCCGGGGCGGTCATCAATATCATCCTCGATCCGCTGTTCATCTTCGCCTTCCGTTGGGGCATGATGGGCGCCGCCGTGGCCACTGTTTTCGGCCAGGTGGTCACCGCTGTCCTTGCGGTCTGGTATATCGTGCACATGAAGTTGGTGAAGCCCGCAAGGTCAGACTTTAAGATAGACGGCGGTATTTGCCGGAAAACGCTGGCGCTTGGTGTGACCAGCTTCCTGTCGCAGATCTCTCTGGTCGCCGCCATGGCCGCGATCAACAATATGATCCGGAAATACGGCGCGCTTGATCCCATCTTTGGGCAGGAGCGATATGCGCAGATCCCGATGGCGGTGGTCGGCATCGTGATGAAGTTCTTTCAGATCGTCATCTCCATCGTTGTCGGCATGGCTGCCGGGTGTATTCCCGTGGTCGGCTTCAATATGGGGGCCGGAAAGCGAAAACGTGTCAGGGAGCTTTTCACCAGGCTGCTGATCACGGAGGCGGCGGTCGGCGCCGTGGCGCTTGTCATCGTGGAGCTGTTTCCGCGGTATCTGATCCATATCTTCGGCGCGGCAAACGAGAGCGCCTATTATACGGATTTCGCGATCAGGGCATTCCGCATCTACCTGTGCATGATCATATTTGCCTGTGTAAATAAAGCCTGCTTTATCTTCCTTCAGGCGATGGGAAAAGCGGTATCCTCTACCGTTTTGTCCATGATCCGTGAAATCGTCTTTGGCGTCGGGTTCGCGCTTTTGCTGCCCGTCTTCTTCGGACTTGACGGCGTTCTGTATTCCATGCCTCTTTCCGATATTTTAACATTTGTCATCGCCATCTATCTGATTTCAGAGACCTATCAGGAATTGGGCCGGGCAGTGCCGGAAAACGCTTAACAGAGCTGTCACGTTCAACCAGCGGCGGTCAGGCGATCAGGCAAACGGATATCCCCCCGCTTTCGCGGGGGGATATCCGTTTGCTCGCGCAATATCATGACCGTTGATAGAGTTGCCAGCTTTCAGAGTGTTTCTCTCCGAAAAGACCATATCCGTTCACCCGGATATCTACATTATATCCTATCATCGGCAGATTTTTAATAAAAAACGGTCATTTTTTGTCATAAACAAAATGTCCACCTTTTGCCCCCGCTCCTCTCTGAAATATGGGAAAATGCGGATTGCATTTTTTGCTTTACTGTGTTACACTTCTCTCAACATCCCAAAAAGGAAGGCTTGCCATGATCGAGACCTGGAACGTCACCCTCCCGCAGCTCACCGGCGACGAGCCCCGCAAGGCCTACGTCTACGTCCCCGACTATTTTGAGGAGGACGAGAGCCAGCGCTTCCCGGTGCTGTATATGTTCGACGGCCACAACGTCTTTTTTGACGAGGACGCCACCTACGGCAAGAGCTGGGGCATGAAGGAGTTTTTGGAGGAGACCGAGATGCCCCTCATCGTGGCGGCGGTGGAGTGCAACCACAGCCCCGATAACGCCCGCCTGTCCGAGTACTCCCCCTACTCCTTCCAGCGGCGGGGCATGGGCAGGTTCGTGGGCCGGGGAAAGCTCACCATGGAGTGGATCGTCCACGAGTTCAAGCCCTATATCGACCACGAGTACCCCACCCTCCCCAGGCGGGCGGACACATTCATCGCCGGCAGCTCCATGGGCGGGCTCATGAGCCTCTACGCGCTGATGGAGTATAACAGGTACTTCTCCCGGGCGGCGGCCCTGTCCCCCTCCCTGTGGGTAGCTCCCGGGCGCATCGAGCGGCTCATCAAAACCGCCCGGCTCAACCCGGACACCACCCTCTATATGGACTATGGCTCCAGGGAGTTGGGCAATCACACCGGCATGGCCAGCGGCTTCGGCCATTTTGCCCAGCTGCTCATGGAGCGGCGGGTGAATCTCACCTGCCGGATCGTCCCCGGCGGGGACCACAGCGAGGCCAGCTGGGAGCGGCAGATCCCCTTCTTCATGGACGCGCTGTTTTACGGGAAGGACTACTGACAGACGAGTGAGGGTTGTTCGCAGTGTATACGCAGTATTTCAAGGATTACAGCCCCGCCCTGGGCCGGGACATGGAGTGCAAGGTCTACGGCCACGCCGGCCGGCCGGTGCTGTTCATCCCCTGCCAGGACGGGCGGTTCTACGACTTTGAAAACTTCCACATGGCCGACGTGTGGTCCCCCTGGATCGAGTCCGGCCAGGTGATGGTGTTCTCCGTGGACACCATGGACGCCGAGAGCTGGTCCAACAAGTGGGACGACCCCTACTGGCGCATCCGGCGCTACGAGCAGTGGATCGCCTATATCGTGGACGAGCTGGCCCCCTTCATCCGCTCCTGGGCCAACGAGCGCAACGGCTGGGACGGCGACCCCGGCATCCTGGTGTTCGGCGCCTCCCTTGGGGCCACCCACGCCGCCAACCTGTACTTCCGCTTCCCCGGCGTCTTCGACCGTCTGCTGGCCCTCAGCGGCATCTACACCGCCGAGTACGGCTTCGACGGGTACATGGACGAGGTGGTCTACCGCAACTCCCCTGTCCACTACCTGGAGAATATGCCCCTGGACCACCCCTATATCCAGCTTTACAACCAGAACAAGGGGGTCATCTGCGTGGGCCAGGGCGCCTGGGAGCAGCCCGACACCACCCGGCGCATCGCCCAGATCTGCGCCGACAAGGACATCCACCTGTGGGTGGACTTTTGGGGCTGGGACGTGAACCACGACTGGCCCTGGTGGTACAAGCAGGTGGAGTATTTCCTGCCCTATCTCCTGGAGGACTGATCTTCTCCCATTTTTATACGAAAGCAGGTATTCGATATGAAAAACGTCATCTTCCTCTCCCCCAACTTTCCCACCAACTACTGGCAGTTCTGCCGGGAGCTGAAAAACAACGGCATGAA
>CANQKJ010000062.1 GCA_947624465.1 uncultured Oscillospiraceae bacterium | reverse complement strand
CACGCCCTGCTCCAGCAGGCACTCCATCACGATTTGGGAGCCTTTCATCAACATATGGGTGATCCTCCTTGACATAGAAAAAGCACGGCCTTCATCCGTCATAGGACGAAGCCATGCTCCGCGGTGCCACCTAAGTTCCTCCCTCTCTGGGGGAGACGCTCTGCCCGTTAACGGCGGGGACCGTCCCGGCCTACTCTCCTTCAACCGGGCCGCTCGCAGAGGACGTTCACCGCGCCCCGCTCACGAAGGCTCGCACCGTCCGCCTTCTCTCTGGGCTTGCGCGAGGGGGTTACTCGTCTGGTCATCGCGTTTGGATATTGTGGATATTCTAAGCTCTCCCGGGGAAAATGTCAATGCGTAAAAGCGGTAAAAGATGAAATTCTGTCCCTCAGACAAAGAAACCCGCCGCGGGGCCGGAATTTTTGCGTTTTTTATCAATAAAAACCGGGAGGGTCATGCCCTCCCGGCCCAGGTCGTCCGGCTCACTTGATGCCGCAGCTTGTGCCGTGGTCGCCCAGCCGGAAGGAGGCGCACTCGGTCTCCTTGCTCTGGCCCACCTCGTTCTGGCAGCAGCCCACCTGGATCTCGTTCAGGGTGCAGCGCTGGTCCTTGTGATAGGTGCAGCTGTTCACGGAGCATTTGATGCTGGGGTTGGTTTGTTCGAGCATGATGTTCTCCTCCTTGGTGTCGTCGTTTCCGAACGACGACAGTATGCCCCCTGGGAAGGAGAACTATGCGCGCGCGGACGCATATGATGGGCTTGAGGAGGCGATGTACATGGATCTGAGAAACAACCAGATCACCCTGGGGGAGCTGTGGGACAACACCCAGAGCCGCGCGGTCTTTCAAAAGCGCATCCCCATGCTGTCCAAACATCCGGTGAAGGGGGCCGCCCGGACCGTCACCCTGGCCCAGCTGGCCGATTTCCTCTCCGGCTGGGTGCCCCAGATGATGATCAACGGGGTCATGCAGGATCTGAAAAAGCTGTGACCGGAGGCAGGCATTTTTCACTGGATGACGTAACAAAAATTTGCAGGATTTGATACCGTTTTTTAACTTGACAGGGGAGGGGCGGGGGACTAAACTGAAACAGTCGACATAATTCGGCAAAACGGTATGGGAAAGTGATCTACCATGGGAAGGCACGAGAGAAAGAGAGATCCGGGAAGGACGGCGCTGGCGGTCGCCCTGTTCGTCATCGCCCTGGGCCTGGCGGGGCTGTCCGCCTTTCTGGGCTGGCAGAACAGCCGGGAGAGGGCCCTGAGGCAGCAGGCGGAGCGCGAGGCGTCCCAGACCATCGGGACGCTTCAGGGCCGGCTGGACGAGGCCAACGACTCCCTGAGCGCGGCCAACGACACCATCGGAGAGCTGCGGCGCCAGCTGGAGGACGACCCATTCGTCCCCGGCCACCCGGACTACGAGGACCTGTACCCCGACTTCTACGCGCCTCAGCCCCTGGACGCCTCCCAGACCCCGGATCACGTGATGTATCTGACCTTCGACGACGGCCCCTCCGGCCGCACCGACGAGATCCTGCCCATCCTGGAGCAGGAGGGGATCAAGGCCACCTTCTTCGAGGTGGGGGCGTATCTGGACGGCAATCAGGCAAACATCGACCGCGCCAAACGCATCGTGGAGCAGGGACACACCCTGGCCATGCACTCCTACAGCCACCGTTACGGCACCATCTACACCTCGGTGGAGGCTTTCCTGGACGATATGTACAAGGTGTTCGTCATCATGCGGGACCAGGTGGGCTATACCCCCACCATGTTCCGCTTTCCCGGCGGCAGTACCAACGCCTATAACTACGGGGTGGAGCAGGACATCATCTCCGAGATGCTCCGCCGGGGCTTTGTGCCCTATGACTGGAACGTGTCCGCCCAGGACGCCACCTCCAGGCCTCTGCCGGTGGAGACCATCCTGGACAATGTGATGAGCTCCGCCGCCGGGAAGAAGTACGGGGTGGTCCTCATGCACGACAGCAGCGCCCGCACCACCACCGTGGAGGCCCTGCCTGAGATGATCCGGCGGCTCCGGGAGCAGGGCTATACCTTCGCCGCCCTCACGCCGGAGGTCAAGCCCATCCTGTTCAACTACCGGAACAACCGGTGACGGAAAAGCGCGCAGCGTGATGCAAGGGCGGCGGAGCCATTGGCTCCGCCGCCCTTTTGTCGTCTCTTTTTATTTGTCCTCCGGCTCGGGCTCCGGAGGGGCCAGCCTGGACACCAGCGCCCACTCCACCCGGCGGTCGGACAGCTCCAGCACCTTGATATGGAGCCCGCAGGCGTCCACCTCCAACTGGCTGCCGTCCTCGGGGATGACGGTGAGCTGGGCGAACACCAGCCCGCCCAGAGTGTCGGACTCCACGTCCTCGGGAAACTCCACCTCCAGGGCCTCCGCCACCTGGTCCAGCTGGCAGGAGCCGGCGATCTTCCACAGGTTGGGCTCCAACTGCTCGATGTCCTTCTCCTCCTGGGGGTCGAACTCGTCGTAGATATTGCCCACGATCTCCTCCAGCAGGTCCTCCATGGTCACCAGGCCGGAGGTGCCGCCGTACTCGTCCACCACGATGGCCAGATGGACCTTTTTGCTCTGCATATCCCGGAACAGGGCGTCGGTCCGCACGGACTCGGGGACGAAATAGGCGGGCCGGAGCAGCTCCCGCAGGACCTTGGGCTGTTCCTCCTGGGCGTTGAGCAGATAGTCCCGGGTGTTCAGGATGCCGATGATGTCGTCGGCGTCCTCCTCGTAGACCGGGAACCGGGTGACGCCGGACTCCCGGATGGTGTTCAGGATCTCCTCCGGGGAGTCGTCCGCCTGGATCATCACCATGTCGGTGCGGTGGACCATCACGTCCTCGGCGGTGGTATCGTTCAGCTCAAAGATGTTCTCGATGAACTCCTTCTCGGTGGGTTCGATGGCGCCCCGCTCCTCGCCCAGGTCCACCATCATCATGATCTCGTCCTCGCTGACGTCCTCTGGGTCGGCGGCGGGGTCGATGCCCAGCAGCCGCAGCACGCCGTTGGTGGACTTGGACAGCAGCCAGATCACCGGGCGGAACACCGCGGCCACGGCGCAGACCGGACCCACCACGAACCGGGCCACCTTTTCGGTCTTCTTCATGGCGATGCGCTTGGGGACCAGCTCGCCCAGCACCAGGCTGAAGTAGGACAGCACGACGGTGATGAGCACCACCATCAGGCCGTTCAGGACGGCGGGGGAGAGGGCGGTGACGTGGAGATCGTTCACCAGCCAGTCCACCAGCGGGTCGGAGAAGGAGTCCGCCGCGATGGCGGAGGACAGGAACCCGGCCAGGGTGATGGCGATCTGGATGGCGGAGAGGAAATTGTCGGGGGCCTGCATGAGCTTGAGCAGCGTACCCGCCTTTTTGTCGCCCTCCTCGGCCTGATGGCGCAGCTTGGTCTCCGACAGAGAGATGACGGCGATCTCCGCCGCGGCGAAAAAGGCGTTGATGGCGATAAGTATGACCAGGATCAATATTTTGGGCAATGGGTCGTCCAAGGTGGAATAACCTCCTGATTTGGCCCGAAAATTAGCCGCGAGGCCGCGGCCCGGCCAATTTAGCAAATAGTATATCACGCATCCTGGGAAATGTAAAGACATTTGCGCGTTTGGCAATGTTTTTTTTCGGCTTTTTCTCCAAAAATTTCCCCGGCGGGTCTCCCGCCGGGGAAATCGCCGGTCAGTCCAGCAGGGCGAGCACCTCGTCCTTGGGGGTGACGCCCACCGTCTTGTTGTGGACCTCGCCGCCCTTGAACACCATCAGGGTGGGGATGGACATGACCCCGTACTGGATGGCCAGCTCCGCCTCGTCGTCGATGTTCAGCTTGCCCACCACGATGTCGTCCCGCTCCCCGGCGATCTTGTCGATGACGGGGGCCATCATCCGGCAGGGGCCGCACCAGGAGGCCCAGAAGTCCACCAGCACGGGCTTGTCGTTTTTCAGCACCAGCGATTCGAAATTGTCCCTGGTAATGGTCTCCACAGCCATAAAGCAGTTCTCCTTTTCATCAGTTGAATTTGTATATCTTCCGGGCCAGCCGGTAGATCTTTACCGACAGCTTGCGGCCCTGATAGCCAGGGATGTTGGTGCCCAGGTTGGTGAGCCGGTAGCGGAGCCGGCGGTAGAGGGCGGCGTCCTTTTTGCGCAGGTACTCCCACAGCTCGGTGCGCATCCCCAGGGACTCCGGCGTGTCGGCGATGATGGCGAAGATGGAGGAGATGGTCAGCATCATGCCCAGGTAGTTGAGCATATACCGGCCCAATTTGGGCTGGCTGTTTTTGATGGACAGCACGTCGTGGGCGTCGATCATGATCCGGGTGATGCGGACCTGCTGATCGATGCGGCCGGCCATCACCGCCTCGTTGACGCTCTGGTCCGACCGGCCGATATAGTACCGGTACAGGTCCAGGTTCATGTAGTACATGGTCTTGACGAAGGGGAGGGGCTGGTAGACGAAGATGTTGTCCACATAGAAGGTGTGCTTGGGCAGCTCGATGCCGCAGTCCCGCAGCAGCTGGGTGCGGTAGATCACCGAGTGCATGAGCAGATACTGGGAGGTGCGGAAGTGGCGGATGTCGTCCCAGGTGAAGATGCAGCCGGTGGGGAACACGTTTTTGTAGCCCATGATCTTCTGGGTGTTGTCCTCCGCGTGCTCATACACATAGTTGGCGATGACCATGTCCACCGGGGCGGGCATGGCGGAGAACTCCCGCAGCTTGTCCATGACCCGGCCCAGGGCGTCGGTGTCCAGCCAGTCGTCGGAGTCCACCACCTTGTAGTAGAGGCCCCTGGCGTTGCGGATGCCCTGGTTGACCCCCTCGCCGTGGCCGCCGTTCTCCTGATGGATGGCCCGGATGATGTCGGGGTAGCGGGCGGCCCAGTCGTCGCACTTGGCGGGGGTGTCGTCCTTGAAGGAGCCGTCGTCCACCAGGATGATCTCCGCCTCCGGGCCCGCGGCCAGCAGGGTGGTGACGCACTTGTCCATATAGGCGGCGGAATTGTAGCAGGGCACGGCGAAGGTGATGAGCTTGTCCATGTCAGTTTCACTCCTGATCTATGATTATTTCCAGCCGGGGAAATTATATGAACCGGTCGGTCAATTCCAGTGCCTTGGCGGTGATGGCATCCATATTATAATATTTGTATTCCGCCAGGCGGCCCAGCAGGTGGAGGTTGGGGTAGCGGTCCGCCATAGCCTTGTATTCTGCGTAAAGGGCGTTGTTCTCGGGGTTGATGACGGCGTAGTAAGGGATCTCGCCGTCCATGCCGGTGTAGGAGCGGGAGTATTCCTTCATGATGGTGGTGACGCCGGGGAGGACCTGTCCGGTCAGGTGCTTGAACTCGGTGATGCGGGTGTAGGGTTCATCAACGGTGTAGTTGACGGTCCCCCTGGCCTGGAAGCAGTCCACGGGCAGCGTCTCGAACCCGAAGTCCAGGGTCCGGTAGGGCAGGGGGCCGAACCGGAAACCGAACAGCTCGTCCGCTTGGCCGGTGTAGATGACGGGCCCGTGGAAGAGTTCCCCGTCCAGCTTGATGACGCCGTCCGCCGGCTCCAGCCGTTCCCGCGCGTCCCGGCCCAGCTCCACGGTGATGTTGGGATGGTCCAGCATGGCCTTGAACAGGGGGGTGTAGCCCTCCAGCGGCATCCCCTGATAGGCGTCCATGAAGTACCGGGGATCGTTGGACAGGCGCACGGGGACTCTCGCGGTGGTGGCGGGATCGATCTCCTCCGGGGTCTGGCCCCACTGCTTCATGGTGTAGTGGACGAACACGTGCTCGTACACATAGTCCGCGATGGCGGCGATCTCCGCATCGGGGTTCTGCCGCAGCTCCAGAATGGTCACCTGGGACTGGGCGGGGTAGGCGTCCAGCAGCTTCCGCCCCAGCCGCTGGCCCTCTTTTTCGCCGAAGGCGGCCTTCATGGAGTCCAGGTTGAAGGGGACGGGGAAAAAGAACCGGCCGTCCGTCTTTTTCCCGGCGGGGACCGCCTCGGGGTTGTCCCGGGGCAGATTGGCGATGACGCAGTGCTGATAGCGCCGCCATTTGGTGAACCGGGAGAGATAGTCGAACACCCGCCGGTCGTTGGTGTGGAAGATGTGGGGGCCGTACTTGTGGATGAGCACCCCGGCGTCGTCCGGGCAGTCGTAGGCGTTGCCGCCCACATGAGGCCGGCGCTCCAGAACCAGCACCCGTTTGCCGCCGTCCTCCGCCAGGCGGCGGGCGGCCACGGCGCCGGCATAGCCCGCGCCCACCACCAGAGCGTCATATCCGCTCATTGCATCACGTCCTTATCTAAGTTATGGGGTATTATTTTAGATATTATACCACATCTTGCGGCGGGATGGAAGAATAATCTGTAAATTTCCGGGGAAAACGGGCCGTTTTTCCGGGACAAAAAATAACCCATGAGAAAGGGATTGTAACCGGTCAAAAAATGTGGTAGAATGTCTAGAACCCTGTGAAACGACAGGAAAGGGGAGTTCTGCCTATGGAACCCGTCATCCAGCGTTTTCGCACCGCCCTGGGCGGCTTCAACCGCCGGGATGTGCAGCAATACATCGAACAGACCGGGGCCGCCCACCGCAAGGAGATGGCCGGGATGAAGGCCCGCCTGGAGGAGGCTCTCCGCCGCCAGAGCGAGCTGGAGACCGCCCTCTCCGACCTGGAGGGGGCCAGGGGCGCCGCCGCCGCGGAGGAGGCCAAGGTGCGGGAGCATTTGGAGACCTCTACCCGGACGCTGACCAGGCTCCGCGGGGAGCAGACCGAGACCGAGTCCAGGCTGGCCGCCGCCCGGCAGGAGCTGGAGCGGCTCCAGGCCCAGGTGGCCGAGCTGGCCCCTCTGGCGGAGAAGTACGAGCAGTTGAAGGACCGGGTGGCCACCGTGGAGCTGGACGCCCACCGCAAGGCGCAGTCCATCGTGGACGAGGCCAACGGCCAGGCGGAGGAACTCAAGAACGACACCCGCCGCTGGCTGGGGGACGTGATGAACCAGTACGGCGCCGTGCGGCAGGGGGTGGATGCCCTGCTGGCCCAGGCCCAGGCGCTCACCGCCGCCGGAGAGCGCACCGCCGCTCTGGAGGAGGAGGCCGGTAGGCTCAAAGAGCGGGGCGGCCTGGAATAACGGGACATAAAAAACGGAGCGCGAAAGCGCTCCGTTTTTTTCAGCCGTAAATGCGTTTTAAATCCTCGCACCGCCGGGCAAAGGCGGCGGAGATGCGCTCCAGTCCGCCCCGGTAGACCAAGCGGTAACCGGCGTAGGAAAACAGCAGGCCGACGATCACATCCACCACCGAGTGCTGCTTCAAAAACACGGTGGAGACGCAGATGAGAGCGGTGACTATGCCGAAGGCGGCCTTCCACTTCCGGGCCTGGAAACGGGGGGTGTCCCAGGCGGCGAACATCACCGCCATGGAACCCACCACATGGAGGGAGGGACACACGTTGGTGCTGGTGTCCATCTGGTAGAAATGCCCCATGAACCGGCACAGGGCGTTGTCCCTGGGGAACACCTCCGGGCGGAGGTGCTGGGCGGTGGGGAAGACCAGAAACAGCACCAGGGCCGCCGAGTAGGTGACCATGATGAAGGCCATCAGCTTTTTGAAGGCGGCCACATCGAAGAAGAAGGTGTAGGCGTGCATCCCGAGCATATACACGAACCAGAACACATAGGGGATGACGAATAACTCGCAGAAGGGGATCACATCGTCCAGGGCACAGTGCATCACGTGCCAGCGGGCGGGGGAAAAGATATGTTCCGCCAGATAGAAAGCCAGCCCGAAGGCGATCCAGTACAGGGGCAGCAGCCAGTGGCGGAACCGCTCTGTGGTCAGCAGAGACAGGCGGAAACCGCTGTAATCCACAAGAGAATTGGTATGTTCCATAGTTTCCTCCGATCGGGTCAGACGGGCGCGCACCCATTTGCGCGCGGGAAAGCGCCATGGCGCTTTCAAAGTGCATTATAGGACGTTCAAATTAAAAAACAAGGGGAAAAGTTTTAAGAAATTTTGAAATCGCTGGAAGTTTTCTTGTACATTTCGCAATATAGTACGGCCATGCGGAACAGTCAAGAAAAAACGGACAGATGGTCCGGGATCCGGGACGGACGGTCAAAAAACAGGTCCCCGCTCCAAGGAGCGGGGACCTGTAAACGCGTCTGGACTGCACGGCGGGATTCAGCCGCCGAAGAGCGCCAGCAGGAAGCCGGCCGCGATGGCGGAGCCGATGACGCCGGCCACGTTGGGGCCCATGGCGTGCATCAGCAGGAAGTTGCCGGGGTTGGCCTTCTGGCCCTCCATCTGGGAGACCCGGGCGGCCATGGGGACCGCGGACACACCGGCGGAGCCGATCAGCGGATTGATCTTGCCGCCGGAGACCACGTACATGAGCTTGCCCATCAGCAGGCCGCCCACGGTGGAGAAGCCAAAGGCCACCAGGCCCAGGGCGATGATCATCAGGGTCTGCACGGTGAGGAACCGGGAGGCCACGGTGGTGGCGCCCACGCTGATGCCCAAAAACAGGGTGACGATGTTCATCAGGCCGTTCTGGGCGGTGTCGGAGAGGCGCTCGGTGACGCCGGTCTCACGCAGCAGGTTGCCGAACATCAGCGAGCCGATCAGGGGGGCGGTGGAGGGCACCAGCAGGATCACGAAGCCGGCCACCACGATGGGGAAGACGATCTTCTCGGTCTTGGAGACCTGCCGGGCCTGCTCCATCTTCACCTTGCGCTCCTTCTCGGTGGTGAGGAGCCTCATCAGCGGGGGCTGGATCATGGGGATCAGCGCCATGTAGCTGTACGCCGCGATGGCGATGGGTCCCAGGAAGGCGGGGGCCAGCAGGGTGGTCAGATAGATGGCCGTAGGCCCGTCCGCGCCGCCGATGATGCCGATGGAGGCGGCCACATTGCCCTTGAAGCCCAGGCAGATGGCCCCGAAGAAGGCCAGGAACACACCCAACTGGGCGGCGGCCCCCAGGATCAGGGAGGAGGGCCGGGCGATCAGCGGGCCGAAGTCGGTCATGGCGCCCACGCCCATGAAGATCAGGCAGGGGTAGATGCCGGCCTTGACGCCGATATACAGGATGTCCAGCAGGCCGCCCAGATGGATGATGTCGGTGAAGGACAGCTCGCTCACAAGACCTGAATCGATGGCCAGCGCGGCTTCCATATCCATATCGGGAGAGTTGAACAGGGCGTCATAGTCCGCCGCGATGTCGCCGCCGGTCTCCGCCTGAGCCTCGAAATACGCCTCGATCTGCGCGGTGGTGTGGCCGCAGCCCCTGGCCGCCACGTAGTAGAGGTACTCATCCTGGGTGAAGACGTGCTCCTGGGCCGTGTTGTAGAGGGCGTAGTCGTTGGCGGGGTCATAGGGGCACTCATGCACATAGGCGTCCCACATCCCCATGTGGTACAGTCCCGCGCCGGGGATGTTGGTCAGCAGCGCGCCGAAGGCGATGCCCACCAGCAGCAGCGGTTCAAACTTTTTGGCGATGCCCAGGTACAGCAGTACGCAGGCCACCGCGATCATGATCAGATTCTTCCAGCCGCCCTCCGCGAAAAAGCCGGCGAAACCGGAGGTCTCGACCAGATTGGAGAGAGTCCTTAAGATATCCATAGACGTCCCTCCGTCAGGCCATAACGATCAGGGGGTCGCCGGTCTGTACGCCGGCGCCCTTGGCGGCCACCACCTGAGTGATGGTGCCGTCCCGGGGGGCCAGCACCTCGTTCTCCATCTTCATGGCCTCCAGGACCACCAGGATCTGGCCGGCCTTGACGCGGTCACCCTGGCTGACCTCCACCCGGAGCACGGTGCCG
>CANQKJ010000061.1 GCA_947624465.1 uncultured Oscillospiraceae bacterium | reverse complement strand
GAGGCCGGGGTGGTGACCGCTCAGGAGGAGGCCGGCTGCCCCAGGGGAACCACCATCTCCGTTCGGGACCTGTTTTACAACACCCCCGCCCGGTTAAAATTCATGAAGAAGGACGCCGCCGAGGGGGCCGCCGTATTCGCGGCAGTCCAGCGGGCGGCCCTGTCCCACCCGGAGCTGTCGGTGAAGTTCCTCCGGGATGGGAAGCAGGAGCTGCTCACCCCCGGGGATGGGCAGCTGAAAAGCGCCGTCTACGCCGTGCTGGGGCGGGACATCGCCCTGGGGCTGCTGCCGGTCACCGGCTCCGGCGAGGGGATGGCCGTGTCCGGCTTCACCTCTCTGCCCGCCTGCTGCCGGGGCAGCCGGGGGTATCAGCACTTCTTCGTCAACGGCAGGTACGTCAAAAGCCGGGTGATGACCGCCGCGGTGGAGGAGGCGTACAAAAACCAGAAAATGGTGGGGAAATTCCCCGCCTGCGTCATCCACCTGACCCTCCGGCCCTCCGAGGTGGATGTGAACGTCCACCCCGCTAAGACGGAGGTGAAGTTCCAAAAGGAACAGTCGGTGTACACCGCCGTGTACTACGCCGTCCTCGCCGCCCTGGACCGGGACCGCACCCGGCCCCAGGCCGCCCTCTCCGCCCCCAGGGGTGAGGACGCCGTCACCCCCCACCAGACCAAGCTGCCGCTGCCCATGGGGCACGGCCCCGCCATTCCCGCCCAAAAGCAGTCCGCCCTGCCCCTCAGCGGCTGCGCCGCCCCCAGGGCCCCCGTGGGGGAGCGGATGTCTCTGGCCGACTACAAGGCGGGCGTCACCCCTCCGCCTCAGCGGCCCAAGGCGGTGAGCCCCACCCCCTTCCGCCGGGTGATCCCCCTGCCCGTGGACGAGCCCGCACCGGAGAAGGCCGCGCCCCAGCCGGAGCCTCCCGCCCCCCCGCCGGAGCAAAAGCCCGTCCCAGCCTCCGCCCCGGAGGAGGAACCCTGGATCGTCCGGGGGGAGCTGTTCCGCACCTATGTGCTGGTGGAGCAGGGGGAGAAGGTCCTGCTCATCGACAAGCACGCCGCCCACGAGCGGGCCAACTTCGACCGGCTCAAGGCGGCGGACTACAAGCCCATGGTCCAGGAGCTGCTGACCCCCCTGACCTTCGCCCCCGCCCCGGAGGAGCGGGCCGTCCTGCTGGAGCAGACGGAGCTGCTCTCCCGGTTCGGCTTTGAGCTGGAGGAGTTCGGCTCCAATGCCCTGGCGGTGCGCTCCGCCCCGGACTACCTGGAGGCGGGGGACATCGAGTCCGCCCTGCTGGAGCGGGCCCGGCGGCTGCGGGTGACGGGCACCGCCGACCCCGCCGGCGTCCGGGACGAGCTGCTGCACACCATGGCCTGCAAGGCGGCCATCAAGGGGGGCTGGCGCTCCGGGCGGGAGGAGCTGGAGGAGGTGGCCCGGATGGTCATGAGCGGCGAGGTGAGGTACTGCCCCCATGGCCGGCCTGTGGCCATTGAGCTGACCAAAAAGCAGTTGGAGAAGCAATTCAAGCGCGCGTAAAGGAGTTATTATGGCCTATCAGTTGACCGACATCAACGCATCCGCCCGCCGGGACCCCAGGGGGTTCATGGAGGAGTGCGACGCCCGCTATCAGGACGCCGTCGCCAAATGCGCCGACATGATCGTGGAGCGCCGCAAAAAGAGCCCGGTGGTGCTGCTGTCCGGCCCCTCCGGCTCCGGCAAGACCACCACCGCCCACAAGCTCCGGGAGGAGCTGGAGCGCCGGGGCATCGGCACCTACGCCGTGTCCATGGACGACTACTTCGTCCACCAAAACCCCCGCACCGCCCCCCGCACCCCCGACGGCTCCATCGACTACGAGTCCCCCAGGATGATGGACCTGGACCTGCTGGACGAACATTTTGAGAAGCTGGCCAAAGGCGAGTGGGTGCTGGTGCCCCATTTTGAGTTTGCCCGCCAGATGCGCAACGACAGTAAGGGCACCCCCCTGAAGGTGGGCCCTGACGAGGTGGCCATTTTTGAGGGCATCCACGCTTTGAACACCGATCTCACCAGCCGCCACCCGGAGGCCACCCGGCTCTATATCTCTGCCCGGAGCGACATCAGGGACGGGGACAAAACGATATTCAAGGCCACCTGGCTGCGGCTGACCCGCCGGGCCGTCCGGGACTTCAACTACCGGGGCACCGACGTGGCCGGGACCCTGGAGATGTGGGGCAACGTCCGCCGGGGGGAGAAGCTGTATATCTCCCCCTACAAGGACACCGCCCACATCAAGCTGGACTCCTCCCTGGCCTATGAGGTGCCGGTGATGGCCTCCTACGCCAAGCCCATCATGTCCGCCGTGCCCGAGGACAACCCCCGCCGCCGGGAGCTGCTGGACATGGTGGCCGCCTTCGACCTGTTTGAACCCATCGACCCCGGGCTGGTGCCCCCCGACTCCCTGCTCCACGAGTTCATCGGCTGAAAAGCGCAAAAAAACAGAGCGGAAGACGATCGTCTTCCGCTCTGCTCATCTGTCGGTCAGGAGGGTTCGACGGCCTCCGGCCGCGGCGCGGCGGGCTTCACCGGCGCGTAGGGGACGAAGCAGAGGTCCATGTCGGTGTCGGAGCGGATGCCCGCCACCCTGCCGGTACTGGAATACTGCCAGATCTGGAAGTGATAGGGGCAGGTGGGATAGCTTGTGTACTCGTCATACCAGAACTGGTGATCGGTCAGCCGGGACAGATCCATCTTGACCATGCCGCAGTACTTGTTGAAGTACACCCCGGCCAAAAGGCCCTCCTGCTCCACCCGTCGGCAGAAGGCCTCGATGCCGTCGGTGACGGGGCCGGGCTCCGCCAGGTAGGTCCGGGCGTGGTTGGTGCTGGAGTAGTTGCCCAAATACTCCCAGTCGCACATCACCGGGAATTCGATCTGGTCCTTATAATCCCGGATGAGGTCCAGGACGAACTCGGCCTCCTCCAGCCCCTCCCTGGCATTGAGGGCCTGGGAGAAGAAGTATACTCCCACGTTCAGCCCGGCGGCCAGGGCGCCCTCCACGTTCTGCCGCCAGTATTTGTCCTCGAAAATGCCGCCGGTGCCCAGGAGCCTGCCGCCCACCCGGATGATGGCGAAGTCGATGCCGTCCTCCTTCACCGCGTACCAGTCGATGACCCCCTTGTGCTCGGACACGTCCACGCCCCGGATGTAATATCCGCCGTTATAGCAGATTTGGCCGCCGCCGTCCCGGTAGAACTGGCTCCGGGTGAACCGGGTGGCGGGCACGCCGTCCAGAATATCGACCCAGTAGTTGCTCACCCGGGTCATGCCGTCCTGATAGTCGGACTCCATCACCCGCCAGACGATGGCGGCCATCTCCGCCCGGGTGACGTTCTGGCCGGGATAAAACCGGCGGACGCCGTCGCTCAGCAGCTCGCCCTCCATGATGCCCTTCTCGTACAGCTCCACCACATAGCCGTCGCCGCAGTCCTCATAGGGCGACGGGCCGGAGATGGACACCAGATCCATGGCCCTGGCGGTCATCCGGGCGATGGAGAGCCGGTCCACCGGCCTGTCCAGCCAGTCCTCGTCAAAGGAGAACACCAGCCGGTTTTCGATGGCGGGCCGGACATAGACGTCGGCCCAATGGCCGTCGTTCTCCGACTCGTCCGCCGTCACCCCGACGGCGCCCAGGATGAGCTTGAACGCCTGGCCCCAGGTGACCGTCCCGTCGGGTTCGAAGCTGGTCTCCGTCATGCCGCTGACGACGCCCCGCCGGTACAGGTCGACCACATAGGAGCAGTACCAGCTTCCGGGGGCCACATCGTCAAAGGGGGAGGCCGGCCGCGTGTCGACGGCGGCGGCGGGGGCGCAGCTAAACAGCAGCACCACTGTCAGCAGCAGGATGAGGGCGCGTTTCTTCATGGCGGTCTCCTTTCCGGGGCGCGGTTGTCTCCCTTTTATTTTACATAATCCCCCGTATTATGACAACCCTCTATTTGCCCCGCCACAGAAAATTTACAATTTGCGCCGCCCCCTTGCCATTTTCCTCCCAATCATGTAAAATGGAGTCACGCGATTTTGAGGAGAGGAGGGGTCTCCATGGCGGCGCTGCTGCTGCCCAGCGAGATACTGTCCATGTCGGCCCAGGCCGCCCGGCGGCTGGTGGAGTCCGGCGACGGGGACGGGGCCCTTCTCTACCTGGCCCTGCTGGAGTGCGGCGGGGACGAGGCGAAGGCCGCCGCCGCCCTCCGCTGGGACGCGCCCCGGCTCGGCCGGACGCTGGAGCGGCTGGCCGCCCTTGGCTTGGCCCGGAGCGGCGGCCCGGTCCCCGCCCCCACGGCCCCGGCGCCGGAGGACTCCGCCTCCCCGGAGTACACCCGGGGGGAGGTGGCCGAGGCCCTGGAGCGGGAACCCGATTTCAAGGCCCTCTATCGGGAGATGGAGCGGACCCTGGGCCGGGTGTTCACCGACAACGACCTGAAATGCCTGTATACCTTATACGACTACCTGTCCCTCCCCTCCGAGGTGATCCTCACCCTGACGGGGTTCGTGATCCGGGAGGAGCGGCGGCAGCGGAACAGCCCCGGCTATCTGCCCCGGATGCCCCGCATCCAGCGGGAGGGTTTCCGCTGGAAACGGCTGGGCGCGGATACCCCGGAGCGGGCGGAGGAGTTTCTCCGGCTCCAGGAGCGCGTCGACCGCCGGGAGTGGGCCGTCCTGTCCGCCGTGGGGGTGGCGGAGCGCCGCCCCGCCGTGGAGAAGGAGCGGGAGTTCATCGCCAAGTGGGTGGAGGCCGGCCACAGCGACGCCCTCATCCGCCTGGCCTACGAGCGCACCGTGTACCAGAAGGGCGGCATGAACTGGCCCTATATGAACCGCATCCTGGAGCGCTGGCAGCAGGCCGGCTGGCGCACCCCGGAGCAGGTAAAGGCGGGGGACAGGCCCCCGAAGCGGCAGGAGAGCAGGCCGGGAAAGGCCGGCCCCGCCAGCTGCCAGCCCAGCGACGAGAGCATAGACGAAAATACCGAGTGGCTCAAAAAGTTTTTGGAGAGCCAGCAGAAAGGGGGCTGAGCGCCCATGTATGAACCCAGCGTGACCCGGCTGGCGTCGGCCCGGCTGGCCCGGCGGCGGGAGGCGAAGGAGCGCCGCCGTTTCGCCCTGGAGCGGGAGCTGTACGCCCGCAGCCCCCGGCTGCGGGAACTGGACCGGGCCCTGCGGGGCACCATGGCCGACCTGGCCCAGCTTGCCACCGGCGGCAGGCCCATCGCGCCCGACGGCCCGGAGCTGGCCGCCATCCGGGAGAGGAACCAGGCCCTCCAGGCGGAGCGGGCCGCCCTGCTGCGGGAGCTGGGGGTGGACCCAGCGGAGCTGGACGGCGCCCCCGACTGCCCCCTCTGCGGGGACAGCGGCTGGACCGGCGGGCAGATGTGCTCCTGCCTAAAGGCCCTCTGCGCCGAGGAGCAGATGAAGTCCCTCACCGCCCTGCTGGGCCTGACGGAGGAGCAGTCCTTCGACAAGCTGCGGCTGGACATTTACAGCGACAGGCCCTGGAACGGGAGAAAAATGTCCCCCAGAGAGCAGATGGGTCAGGTGGTGGCCGTGTGCGAGGGCTTCGCCAAACAGTTTCCCGGCTACCCGCTGAAGAATCTGCTGCTGTCCGGCGGCACCGGCCTGGGCAAGACCTTCCTGTCCGGCTGCGTCGCCCGGGAGGTGTCCTCCCGGGGTTATTCCGTGGTGTACGACACCGCCGTCAATCTGTTTTCCGTCTTTGAGACCCGGAGATTCACCCGGGACGCCGACGAGGGGCGGGAGGCCAGGGACGTCACCCGCCGCTATCTGGGCTGCGACCTGCTGATCCTGGACGATCTGGGCAGCGAGTTCACCACCCCCCTGGTCCAGGCCTCCCTGTACGAGGTGGTGAACAGCCGCCTCCAGGCGGACAAGCACACCATCATCTCCACCAACCTGTCCCGGGAGCAGATCGCGGAGCGGTATACCCCGCAGCTCGCCTCCAGGCTGGCCGGTATGTATCGAATGCTCGTATTTTACGGGGACGATCTCCGCCGACCGCAGTGCCCCCGCGATAAGGAGGCATTTCCATGAAAAAAGTCATCCGCCGTGTGCTGATCCTGATCCCCGCCGCTCTGCTCCAGCTACTGTGGATCTTCCTGCTGGCCCGCTGGCTGGCCCCCTGGGCGGGGCTCATCAACCTGGTCCTGTCCATCCTCGCCCTGCTGGCGGTGCTGTTCATCATCACCAAGCGGGACGAGGGCACCTACAAGATCCTGTGGCTGCTGGTCATCCTGACCTTCCCCATCGCCGGCGCCCTGCTGTACCTGATTTTGGGCAACCGGCGCTCCACCAGGCCCCTGCAAAAGCGGCTGTCCGCCGCCCGCCCCTATCCGGCCGGGACGGACGACACCGGGGCCCTCTGCGACGCCCTGGGGCGGGAGGCCCCCCGCATGGCCGAGACCTTCCGCTACCTCCACACCCTCACCGGCTGCCCCCTCTACGTGAACCGGGAGGCCAAATACTACCCCCTGGGCGACCTGCTCTTCCCCGTCATGCTGGAGGAGATGAAGAAGGCCGAGAAGTACATCTTCGTGGAGTACTTCATCGTGGAGCGGGGGATCATGTGGGACTCCATGGTGGACATCATGGCGGAAAAGGCCGCCCGCGGCGTGGACGTGCGGGTGATGTACGACGATCTGGGCAGCATCTCCACCTACTCCGAACAGAACGTGCGGGAGCTGCGGGCCAAGGGCATCCAGTGCATCCCCTTCAACCCCCTGCGCTCCATCCGGGGCACCGTCAACTACCGGGACCACCGCAAAATGCTCATCATCGACGGGAAGACGGCCTTCAGCGGCGGCGTCAACCTGGCCGACGAGTACATCAACCGGGTGGAGAAATTTGGCCACTGGAAGGACATCGGCTTCCGCCTCACCGGCGAGGCGGTGGAGGGCTACGCCCGGATGTTCACCGAGTTCTGGAACGCCTTTTCCGGCGAACCCATCCCCGCGGATCTGCTCTCCGCCCCGCCCGCCCCGGCGGAGCCCGCCCCCGCCGACGGCTATATCCTCAGCTATTACGACTCCCCCCTGCGCCCCAGCGCCGCCAGCAACGAGCTGTATATCGAGCTGCTGTCCCAGGCGGAAAGCTACGCCTGGTTCTTCACCCCCTATCTCATGCCGGGGGACGCCCTGATGGACGCCTTCTGCCGGGCCGCCCGCCGGGGGGTGGATGTGCGGATCATCATGCCCGGCGTGCCCGACAAGGCCATCGTGTTCCGTATGTCCCACAGCTTCTACTCCGTGCTGCTGGAGGCCGGGGTGAAGATCTACGAGTACGTCCCCGGCTTCGTCCACGCCAAGGCCTGCGTGGTGGACGACATGGTGGGCGCCGTGGGCACCGTGAACCTGGACTACCGCAGCCTGTTCCTCCACTTTGAGAACAATTCCCTGTTCTACGGCGCTTCCCTGCTGAAGGACGTGAAGGCCGACTTCCTGGCCACCCAGGAGAAGTGCCGGCAGATGGAGCTGGGCAAAAACGTAAAGAGCGGCTTTTGGAGCTGGACGGTGGACGGAGTCCTCCGCATCCTGGCTCCCCTGTGTTAAAGGAGGTCTTTCCCATGTCGAATACGCCCGAACCGAAAAACCACTATCTGCGCCAGATCCTGATCATCGTCCTGGCGGTGGTCGTGATCGTGCTTGCCGTCTGCCTGTTCAAAGCGCTGGGGTCCGGCGTGTCCGGCGCAACCTGATTCTTGACATCCCGCTCCCCGCGTGTTATAGTACGAATAAGTGGAAATGCACAATCCGGCCTGTATTCCCGTGCGTTTCTTTCACAGTATTACATGAAAATATTCATTTGAGGAGGACAAAAAGATGAAGATCCTGGGCGTTTCCTTAGGTACCAAGAACGGCAACAACGACACCATGTGCCGCGTGGCCCTGGAGGCCGCGAAGGAGATGGGGGCCGAGATCGAGTTCATCCATCTGCTGGACTGGAACATCAAGTACTGCTCCGGCTGCGTGGCCTGCTCCCGCGGCCTGGTCATGGGCAAGGGCATGATCTGCTCCCAGAAGGACGACTTCTCCGCCTTCTATGAGAAGATCGTGGAGGCCGACGGCGTCATCATGGTCGACCCCATCTTTGAGTCCGGCGCCTCCGGCCTGTTCCACACCATCACCGACCGCATGGGCCCCGGCCACGACACCGGTATGCTGCTCATGCTGGACGGCAAGCTGAAGGAGCAGGGCAAGCCCGGCCTGAACCCCCGGTACTTCCGGCAGAAGGCCATGTCCTTCGTGGCCATCGGCGGCTCCGACTGGGCCGTCCGCTGCGAGACCGACCACGCCATGTTCGCCCTGAGCCAGGGCTGGAAGATCGTCAACAACGAGTACTTCTCCTGGTCCAAGGACGTCATCATGCAGGATGACAAGATCGAGCGGATGAAGGTCATCGGCAAGAACCTGGTGGAGGCCGCTCAGTACATCATCGACCACGACGTGCAGGTGGCCGGCTCCGAGAACCTGTCCCTGTGGAAGGGCGTGGAGGGCGCCTGCCCCCACTGCCAGGGCAACGCCTTCTACATCTTCCCCGGCACCACCCACGCCGTGTGCGAGTACTGCGGCATGGAGGGCCATCTCACCGTGGAGAACGGCGCCACCAAGTTCGTGTTCGACGAGTCCATCGTCCCCAACGGCCACATCGAGCACGCCCACGACGTACTCAGCGGCAAGCTGGCCCACGGCCAGGACATCTTTGAGAACGAGGGCCGCCTGATGAACCTCTACAAGGACCCCGAGTTCCAGGCCCGCAAGGCCCATTACACCGCCGTCTGCGAGCCCACCACCCCGCCCTCCAAGCAGGGCTGATCCCCCGGAGGCCATCCGGGCGCTCCAGGATATCAAGAACTGCCGCGTCCGCAAAAAGACGGGAGCGGAGAGCGGAGCGCGGAAGTAAATGACGACCAAAAGGCCCCGGCGGAGAGGATCCTCTCCGCCGGGGCTTTGCTGCGCTTCCGGGCAAATTTGAACGGCCGGCGGCCATGTCCTCAAAGCCGGGGGAAAGCCTTCTGTCTTATGCGCTTTCCACCCGGATGAGGAATCTCAGGGTATAGTCCCGCCTGGCGCTGTACTGGAGCTCAGGCTGGACCCCCGGGCCGCAGGAGCCGGTGCCGATGCCTTGCTGGAACGCCTGGATGGTCACATAGGTGCCGGTGCGGACCTCGTCCTCCCGGTGCCGCATGGCCAGCAGCGCCCGGTCCGTATAGGGCTTGATCCCCAGCTCAAAGGGTTTGTCGACGGCCTCGAAGGTCACCTTCACCGTTCCGTCGCTGACGGAGGCCGTGGTGCAGTCCATGCGGTTGCCGCTCTCCTGGGGCCGGATGTTGGGCTCGGTCATGTCGCTGACCCTGCAGGTCACGTCCCCGATGGGGAACTGGTCCTTCATGTCGTTGTAGGACTCCCCGCAGCGGCCCGTGTACGCCACCGAGTCGAAGGCCTCGTCCAGCCGGAAGGACTTGCCGAACCGGGGGACGACGCCTCCGCCGGACACGCAGTGGAGGGTGCTGGTCACCAGCACGCCGCCGTCCACCCCCTCGTAGGTGTCGGTAACGGTGAATTTCTGCTTTTTGTTGGAGACTTTGGTGACCACCTTGACCCCGCTTGGCAGCTTTTCGGTGGAGACCACCTCCTCGGTCTGGGCGGCGAAGGGGGCAATGGAATTGCGGAAGCCCACGTCGGTGTCATTGTCGGTGGCCGCCCGGTAGAGCAGGGTGCCCTCCTCCGCCCCGGCCAGGACGGTCCTGCCCTCCCGCTGGTACAGCAGCTTTCCGCCGCTCACCGAGACGCCCTCGGGCAGCTTCTTCACGGCGGGGGCGGACTGGACCT
>CANQKJ010000060.1 GCA_947624465.1 uncultured Oscillospiraceae bacterium | reverse complement strand
CCATCACCCTCACCGGCCTGGCCATCGCCGCCATCGCCGGCATCCTGCTCAACGCCATCCTCCCCGGCAAGGACTACACCTTCGGCGAGCCCGCCAAGGACGAGCATCGTCCCTCCGGCTCCCTGGGCCAGTATTGATCCGCCGGGCCGAATACACGCGAAAGGAGCTGCCAGTCAACGCTGGCAGCTCCTTTTTGTCCTTTCCTTCTGTCAAATCTTGTAGTATAATCGACTTATCTTACAAAAAGGGAGGCCGTACCCCATGAAATACGACTTCACCACCATCCTGGACCGCCGGGGGCGGGACGCCATCGCTCTGGACGCGGTGGGCCGGACCTACCCCGCCCCCCGGGAGGGCTTCGACCCCATCCCCATGTGGGTGGCGGACATGAACTTCCCCGCCCCCGCCGCCATCACCGGCGCCATCATCGCCCGGACGAACCACCCCGCCTTCGGCTACTTCTACCCCAGCGAGGAATATTTCGGCGCCATCATCTCCTGGCAGGAGCGCCGCAACGGGGTGACCGGTCTGACAAAGGACTGCATCGGCTACGAAAACGGCGTGCTGGGAGGCGTGGTGTCCGCCCTGAACGTGATGTGTTCCCGGGGCGATAACGTGCTGGTCCACTCCCCCACCTACGTGGGCTTCACCGGGGCTCTGGAGAACAACGGCTATCACATCGTCCACAGCCCCCTGGTCCAGGATGAAAACGGCGTATACCGCATGGACCTGGCCGACATGGAGCGGAAGATCGTGGAGAACAGGATCCACGCCGCCATCCTCTGCTCTCCCCACAACCCCACCGGCCGGGTGTGGGAGCGGGAGGAGCTGGAGCGGGCCATGGAGCTGTTCCGCAAGCACGATGTGATGGCGGTGTCCGACGAGATCTGGTCCGACCTGACCCTGGACGGCCACAGGCACATCCCCACCCAGTCCATTTCAGAGGACGCGAAAAACCGCACTGTGGCCCTCTACGCCCCCTCCAAGACCTTCAACCTGGCGGGGCTGGTGGGCAGCTACCACATCATCCGCAATATGGCCCTCCGGGAACGGGTGGACAAGGAGTCCTCCCTGAGCCATTACAACTCCATGAACGTGCTGTCCATGCACGCGCTCATCGGGGCCTACTCCCCGGAGGGGGAGGAATGGCTGGAGGAGCTGAAACAGGTGCTGTCCGGCAATGCGGCCTTTGCCTGCGATTACATCCGCGATCACTTTGAGGGCGTGAAAGTCACCCGGCCCCAGGGCACCTATATGCTGTTCCTGGACTGCGAAGGCTGGCTCGCCGCCCACGGCGGGACCATGGACCAGCTGCTGGCCGCCGGCTGGGATGTGGGGGTGGTCTGGCAGGACGGGCGGCCCTTCCACGGTGAGAACCACATCCGCATGAACCTGGCCCTGCCCCTGTCCCGGGTGCGGGAGGCGTTCGACCGGCTGGACAAATACGTGTTCCACGCCGATTGACCCAAAATACGCACAAAGGGCGCGTCCGCTATGCGGACGCGCCCTTTTTTCACGCAGTCTCTGTTATTTCAGGAAGAAACGGACGGTCCGGCTCTTCCCCTTGGTATAGGGCTGGTAGCGCATGGGCAGGTCGATCCAGGTCTTTTTGTCCACGATGCTCTTGTAGTGGGTAAAGGCGTCGAACCCCGCCCTGCCGTGATAAGCGCCCATGCCGCTCTCCCCGAAGCCGCCGAAGCCCATCTCGCTGGTGGCCAGGTGGATGACCACGTCGTTGACGCAGCCGCCCCCGAACCCGCACCGGCTCATGACCTTCCGGGCCACGGCCTTATCAGAGGTGAACAGATAGAGGGCCAGGGGGTGCTGGCGGCTGTTCACCACCCGGATGACCTCATCGATGCTGTCATAGGTCAGCACCGGCAGGATGGGGCCGAAGATCTCCTCCCCCATCACCGCGTCGTCCCAGGTCACGTCGTCCAGCACCGTGGGCTCGATGCGCAGGGTCTCTGCGTTGCCGGCGCCTCCGTGGACCACCTTGGAGCGGTCGATGAGCCCCTGGAGCCGCCGGAAGTGCTTTTCGTTGACGATCCTGCCGTAGTCCAGGTTCTCCAGGGGCCGCGGGCCGAACTGCTTTACGATCTGCGCCTTGATTTCCCGCACCAGCCGGTCCTTCACCGCCGGATCGCACAGGATGTAGTCCGGCGCCACGCAGGTCTGGCCGCAGTTCAAAAACTTGCCGAACACGATGCGCCTGGCGGCCAGCTTCAGATCCGCGGACTTCTCCACGATGCAGGGGCTCTTGCCCCCCAGCTCCAGGGCCACGGGGGTGAGATGCTCCGCCGCCCTGCGCATGACCTCCTTTCCCACCGCCTGGCTGCCGGTGAAAAAGATATAGTCGAATCTCTGCTCCAGCAGGGCGGTGTTCTCCGCCCGCCCGCCGGTGACCACCGCCACGTACTCGGGTGGGAAGCACCGCTCCAAAATCTTCCGCACCACCGCGCCGGTGTTGGGCGAATAGGCGCTGGGCTTCACCACGGCGGTGTTGCCGGCGGCCAGGGCGTCCACCAGAGGCTCCATGGTCAGCAGGAAGGGATAATTCCACGGGCTCATGATGAGGGCCACCCCGTAGGGAGAGGGCTTCTGATAGCTCCGGGAGGCAAACTGGGCCAGGGGGGTCCGCACCGTCCTCTCCCTGGCGAAGGCCCGGATGTGCTTGAGCATATAGCCGATCTCCGACAGGGTGAGCCCCACCTCGCACAGATAGCTCTCCGCGGCGCTCTTGCCCAAATCGGCTTTGAGGGCCGCGTTGATCTCCCCCTCGTGGACGGCGATGGCCGCCTTCAGCTTTTTCAGCGCCCGGACCCGCTCCTCCACGTCCAGGGTGGCCCCGGTGTAGAACCACTCCCGCTGTTTTTCCACGATGGCCTGAATGTCCCGCTCCGTCATGGCCGTTCCCTCCTGACCCCCGCCCCGGCGGGGAACCCGTATGGTGGAATTATACCCCGGCCCGGCCCGCAAGTCAAACCCGGCTGCGGATTTTTTCAGACCGGCGGGCTGTCCGCCGGCTGTTCCCCGCCGGCGTCCTCCCGGCGCGGGCGGCCCGCCGCGTCGCTGCCCAGCACCTGCCGGGCGGCGATGATCAGCAGCTCCCCGCCCCACAGCCCCAGCAGGGCGGTGAGCGCCCCTGCCGGCATGACCGTGTCCAGCCGGTGGTACTCCCACACCGCCGCCGCCGTGACGAACAGGCTCACGGCCACGCACACCACGATGATGACGTTGGCGAAGGACGGCCCCCGCCGGGGCCGTCTCTCCGTCCCTGCCTCCCGCCGGCCCCTCATGCGGCCCCGGTCCTCCGGGCCTCCCGGTGGAACAGGGCGGCCGCCTGTTCGCGGGTCAGGAAATCCCGCCACATGAACCCGCCCTCGCCGCCGCCCTGGAACAGGCCGGCCTCCGCGGCCCACGCCCGGTCGGACTCGCTCCACGGGCTGCCCTCCTCGGCCTGCAGCTCCTTCCGGTACTGCTCCATGTACTGCTTCCACTGCTCATAGCTCATATCGCTGTCACCTCCTCTGCCAGGCTCCGGGGTCCTGTCCGCCAGCGTCCAGTCCGGCCGGCCGTACCCCAGGATGGTCTTGTAGGACAGGGGGTACACGCAGCGCTGGACCATGGTACAGCCCTTCCCGGTGTTCCCCTCAATGGTATACACCCTGCCCCCCTCCGCCTTTTCCACCAGCCCTGTGTGCCAGACGGAGGAGGCGTCGCCGAAAAAGATCTGGTCCCCCGGCTGAGGGCCGGTCCTGTGGAACCGGCCCCTGGCCTGATAGTACCCCATGGAGTACTTTGTCCCGGCTCCGCAGCCCTTGTAGGGCTGGCACAGCAGCTCCATCCCCAGCTCCTTGCCGAAAGCGGTGATAAAGCACCAGTCCACGAACACGTCGCACCAGTCGTAGCCCTGCTTGCGCCCGTTGTAGATGTCGCCCAGGGCGTCCAGGTCCCGGGCGTATTTGGTATAATTGGCGCTGCCCGGATTGCCGGTCTTGCTGTCCAGACCGGCGGCGGAGGCCTTTTCACGGTAGCCGATCTCCGCCCGCGCCGTGGCCAGCAGCCGCTCCGCCGCCGTCATTCCGCCCCGCCCCCGGCGCTCTCTTTGGTGGTCTGCACGCCAAAGTAGAACGAGATGATGACGGTGTAGATGGTCATATAGCTTTGGTCGATGCGGCCCATACAGGTCAGCACGGCAAACACCACGGTGAGGATCACCGTCACCAGGGATTTGACCGTCAGCAGATTGGCCAGCCGCTTTTTCAACAGTTCCATGCGCTCACTCTCCCTTTCTCATTACCTGTTCCATCAGATCGCTGATGCGGTGGTTGGCCGCCTTCAGCTTCTCCTCCTGCAGGGCGCTCTGTTCCTCCAGGCGGTAGGTCCGCTCCACCAGGCTGTTGTGGGCCTGGACCTTTTTCTCCAGCGCCTCCAGCCGGTAGGCGATGATGGCCGCGCTCTTCCGGTTGGCGAAATAGGTGCCCGCCAGGGTCCCGATCAGCGCCAGCGCCCCCACGATGACGCTCTCCATGTTTGCTCACCCCCCCAAACAGGGCGGAAAGAACAGGGCGGAGAGTTCACGTTTCGGGGCAACACCGGCGCGAAACAAATCATTGCAATTCGCCCCGAAGGGCTGTATAATGGGACAAATTCACCGGCACGCCGGAATTTCAGAGCAAAGGCAGAGAGTTTTACCATGTCCAACGAGATCCGCCAGCAGTTCCTCACCGGGGAGCGGGCCCTGTTCATGTCCCGCGGCCTGAAGATCTACGACACCATTTTCGACGACGGGGAGTCCCCCCTGAAGGAGAGCCGGGACATCGAACTGTGGGGCTCCATGTTCAAGTGGAAATACCCCCTCTGGTACTGCAAGCACGTCAAAGCCCACAACTGCACCTGGTTCGAGATGGCCCGGGCCGGGGTGTGGTATACCGACGACATTCTGGTGGAGGACGCCGTCATCGAGGCCCCCAAGAACTTCCGCCGGTGCGACGGGCTCACCCTGAAGAATGTCCAGCTCCCCAACGCCGCCGAGACCCTGTGGAGCTGCAAAAACGTGCGCCTGGAGAACGTCCACGCCAAGGGCGACTACCTGGCCATGAACTGCGAGAACGTGGACGTCGACGGCTTCACCCTGGTGGGCAATTACTCCTTTGACGGGGCGAAGAACGTCACCATCCGGGGCGCCCATATGCTGTCCAAGGACTCCTTCTGGAACAGCGAGAACGTGACGGTCTATGACTCCTTTATTTCCGGGGAATACCTGGGCTGGAACGCCAAAAACCTGACGCTGGTGAACTGCACCATCGAGAGCCTCCAGGGCCTCTGCTATATCGACAATCTGGTGATGAAGAACTGCAAGCTCATCAACACCACCCTGGCCTTCGAGTACTCCACCGTGGACGCCGACATCACCTCCCATGTGGACAGCGTGCTGAACCCCTCCGGCGGCACCATCCGGGCCGCCTCCATCGGGGAGCTGACCATCGAGAGGGACAAGGTGGACCCCTCCAAAACGGTCATCGTCTGCCGGGACGCAAGGTGAGCCATGAAATACGATTTTGACGCCCTCGTCGACCGCCGGGGCGCCCAGTCCCTGAAATGGGACGTGGGGCCGGACGAGCTGCCCATGTGGGTGGCGGACATGGACTTCCCCGCCGCCCCCTGTATCCGGGAGGCTCTGCAAAAGCGGCTGGATCACGGGGTGTTCGGCTACTCCATCGTCCCCGACGAGTGGGCGGAGGCCTACATGGGCTGGTGGCGGGAACGCCACCGCTTCCAACTGGAGCGGGACTGGCTCGTCTTCTGCACCGGGGTGGTGCCCGCCATCTCCAGCGTGGTGCGGAAACTGACTACGCCGGGGGAGAACGTGCTGATCCAAACCCCGGTGTACAACATCTTTTTCAACTCCGTCGTCAACAACGGGCGGAACGTCTTAGAGAGCCCTTTGCGCTGTGAAAACGGCGTCTATGACATGGATTTTGCCCGTCTGGAGCGGGATCTGTCCGACCCCCAGACCACCCTCATGATTTTGTGCAACCCCCATAATCCGGTGGGCAAAATATGGGACAGGGAGACTCTGGCGGAGGTGGGCAGGCTCTGCCGGAAACACCGCGTCGTCGTCCTCTCCGACGAGATCCACTGCGACCTCACCGACCCCGGCAGAGAGTACGTCCCCTTCGCCTCCGCGTCGGAGGACTGCCGCTTGAACAGCGTCACCTGCATGGCCCCCACCAAGTGCTTCAACATGGCGGGGCTCCAGACCGCCGCCGTGTCGGTGCCAGACCCCTTCCTGCGCCACAAGGTGTGGCGGGGCCTCAACACCGACGAGGTGGCCGAGGGGAACGCCTTTGCCGCCGACGCCTCCATCGCCGCCTTCACCCGGGGCGGCCCCTGGCTGGACCAGCTGCGGGCCTATCTGTATGAGAACAAGCGGGCCGTCCGGGACTTCCTGGCCGCCGAACTGCCCCAGGTCCGGCTCACCCCCTCGGAGGCCACCTATCTGCTGTGGCTGGACTGCGGCGCCCTCTGTGACGACGCCGCCCCCCTGGCCGGCTTCATCCGGGCCAGGACCGGGCTGTACCTGTCCGAGGGCGGCCAGTACGGCGGGGCGGGAAGGAGCTTCCTGCGCATGAACATCGCCTGTCCCCGCTCCCGGCTGCTGGACGGCCTGGACCGGCTGAAACGGGGCGTAAACGCCTGGCAAAAGGAGGGGCACTCCCATGTATGAGCTGATCCAGGTCTCCGAGCGCTGCTATTACGTCCAGAGTCCCGCCAGGATCGGGCTGGTGAAGCTGGGCGGAGACCAGGTCTGCCTCATCGACAGCGGCAGCGACAAGGACGCCGGCCGGAAGGTCCGCCAGCACCTGGACGCCAACGGCTGGACGCTGGAGGCCATTTACAACACCCACTCCAACGCCGACCACATCGGCGGCAACCAGTACCTGCAAAAGCAGACCGGCTGCAGGATCTACGCCCCCGGCATCGAGCGGGACTTCACCGTCCACCCCATCCTGGAGCCCGCCTTCCTCTACGGGGGCTATCCCTTCGGGGACCTGCGGCACAAGTTTTTGCTGGCCCAGCCCAGCGCAGCGGAGGAGCTGACCCAGGCCGTCCTGCCGGAGGGGTTCGAACTGCTCCCCTTGCCGGGGCACTTCTTCGACATGGCGGGCTTCCGGGCCCCGGACGGCGTGGTCTACCTGGCCGACTGCCTGTCCAGCCGGGAGACCCTGGACAAGTACCAGATCGGCTTCGTGTACGATGTGGCCGCCTATCTGGACACCCTGGAAAAGGTCAAGGGCATGGAGGCAAGGCTGTACATCCCCGCCCACGCGGAGCCGGCGGAGGACATCGCCCCCCTGGCCCAATACAATATCGACAAGGTGTGGGAGATCGCGGAGACCGTCACGGGCCTGTGCGCGGAGCCTTTGACCTTCGAGGTCATCCTGCAAAAGCTCTTCGCCCGCTATGGGCTGACCATGACTTTTGAGCAGTACGCGCTGGTGGGCAGCACCGTGCGCTCCTACCTGGCCTGGCTGAAGGATACGGGGAAGCTCTCCGCCCGGTTCGAGGATGACCTGCTGCTGTGGGAGCGGCTCTGAGCGGCCGCCAAAAAAAGCAAAAGAGACCCCCGGTCCCGTAGGACCGGGGGTCTCTCCGCGTCTTAGAGGCGCCGCTCCGTCAGCCGCAGCTCAAAGGGCGCCGGGGCGGCGCAGGCCAGCATACAGCCGGCGTGGACGGCGTTTTTGAAGTACCAGGGCCTCCCGTCCTCCAGCAGGGGGACGGTGCGCTCCCGCAGGGCGAAGCCGGTTCCCCTGGCCTTGAGGACGGCCTCCAGCCGGGTCCAGAGGACCCAAAACCGCTCGGCGGCGGGTCCCTCGTCCAGCCAGGCCAGCTCGTCCGGCAGGAAGCACCGGCGCAGCCCGGCGGGCCAGTCCTCCCGCAGCGGCTCCAGGTCCACCCCCACAGGGAAGTCCGCCACCGCCAGGGCGGCCCAATCCCCCCCGTCGGACAGGTTGAAGCAGGGCCTCCCGGCGGCCAGGGCGGGCTTGCCGAACTCGTTATAGATGAGGTCGGCGTCGTCCTGCACCCCCAGCACGTCGCGCAAAAGCAGCCCGGCGGCGATGGTCCGCAGCCGGGCGCTCTCATGTTTATAGGCTTCCGCCGCCCGCCGCCGCTTCGGGGTGAGCAGCGGCAGGCAGGTCTCCTCCCTCCCCGCCAGCGCTCTGGCGTTCAGGAGGTAGACGGTGACGGTGTCCATGGGGCGGCCTCAGTCCTCAAAGTCGGCCCGGTCCCAGCACAGCTTTCCGGTATAGGTCTTCTCCTGCTCCTGGCCGGAGAGGACGCGGATGGCGCCGGCGGCCATGGCCTCCATCTCGAACTCGCCGGGATAGGCGGTGACGGGGGCGATGAAGGAGCAGGCCTCGGTGATCTTGGCCACCAGCTCCTTGTTGTGGACCATGCCGCCGCCCAGCAGGATGCCGTCCACCTGGCCGTGGAGGGCCGCCGCCATGGCGCCGATCTCCTTGGTGATCTGATAGATCATGGCGTTCCAGGCCAGATAGGGGACCTTCTCCCCCTTGGCGGCCCGCTCGGAGACCTCGATGGCGTCGGAGGTGCCCAGCAGGCTGACAAAGCCGCCGGTCTTGGTGCAGAGGGCCTTGGCGGTCTTCTTGTCCACGCCGGAGAAGCAGTAGTCGATCAGTTCCGCCGCCGGCACCGCGCCGCAGCGGGTGGGGGCCATGGGGCCGTCGCCGCCGACAATGTCGTTGCCGTCGATCATGCGGCCCTTCCGGTGGGCGGACACGGAGATGCCGCCGCCGATGTGGCACACCACAAAGTTGCAGTCCTCATACTTTTTGCCCATCTTGGCGGCGTGCTGGATGGCGGTCTCCTTCAGGTTCAGGGCGTGGAGATGTACGTTGCGGTAGACGCCCTTGACGCCGGTCATCCGGGCCAGGGGCTGGAGCTCGTCGGTGTCGGGGGGATTGACCACGAAGGCGCGGCAGCCGATCTCGTCGGCGAACTTTTTGGCCAGCTGGGGGCCGAGCTGGGCGGGGTGCTGGACGCCGTTGGCGCCCCGGACCGCGTGGTCCAGCATGACCTCGTTGAGGCCGTACACGCCGCCCTCCATGGCGAGCAGTCCGCCGCCGCGACCGACGACAGCGGCCACGCCGTCCAGAGAGACGCCGCTCTCGGCCAGCAGGGCGCGGATGGTCTGCTCCCGGTAGGGGAGCTGGTCGCTGATGCCGGCGTACTTGGCCAGCTCCGAGGCGTCGTGGGCCACGTTGGCGGCAAACAGCTTGTTCGTCCCCTCGTAAATGGCGATCTTGGTAGAGGTGGAGCCGGGGTTGATGGTCAGGATCTTGTAATCAGGCACGGGTACCACTCCTTATCAAAAGTTCTAAAAACACGCTACCATATGCGGATGATTTTGTCAATAGTCATCAGCCGCCGGGGCGGATTTTCCGCCGGGACCGGGGACGCAAAGAAGCGCGGAGCGGCCTGTCCGCTCCGCGCTTCCTCTCTCGTTCCGCTTACAGGGATCTGGCCGTTTCGGCGATATGCTCCGCGCTGAGACCGAACTGCTTGAGCAGCGCGGCCGCCGGCCCGGAGTGGCCGAACTCGTCGTTGACGCCGATCCGCTTCACCTTGCAGGGGATGCCGCTCTCGGCGATCACCGCGCACACCGCCTCGCCCAGCCCGCCGATGATATTGTGCTCCTCGGCGGTGACGATCTTCCCGCAGGTCCTGGCCGCTCTCAGCACCAGTTCCTCGTCCAGGGGCTTGACGGTGGCCATGTCGATCACCATGGCGGAGATACCCTCCTCCGCCAGCGTCTGCCCCGCCTTCACCGCCTCCGGCACCAACAGCCCGTTGGCGATGATGGCCACGTCGGTCCCGTCCCGCAGCACCTCGCCCCTGCCGATCTCAAAGGTGTAATTGCCCGGGTCGTGGAC
>CANQKJ010000059.1 GCA_947624465.1 uncultured Oscillospiraceae bacterium | reverse complement strand
CGCCCGCGCCAACATCAAGGAGCTGGTCAAGCACAAGCTCATCGACGTGCTGGGCTGCGCCGGCAAGGCCTGATTTCACCGTATAGAAGGAGAGTATCGCTATGTCTCAGTTGAAAGGCGCGGCCGTCATCGGCCAGTCCGGCGGACCCACCTCCGTCATCAACGCCAGCGCCTACGGCGTCATCCGCACCGCCCTGGACAACCCCGACATCACCGCCGTCTATGGCGCGGCCCACGGCATCAAGGGCGTGCTGGGCGACAGGCTGTACGACATGGGCCAGGAGGACGCCGAGGAACTCAAGCTGCTGCTGAACACCCCCTCCTCCGAGCTGGGCTCCTGCCGGTATAAGATCGCTGACCCCGACGTGGACGACACCGACTACAAGCGCATCCTGGAGATCTTCAAGAAGTACAATATCCGCTACTTCTTCTACAACGGCGGCAACGACTCCATGGATACCTGCGCCAAGGTCAGCCGCTATATGGCCAAGTCCGGCTGGGAGTGCCGGGTCATGGGCGTGCCCAAGACCATCGACAACGACCTGTACGGCACCGACCACTGCCCCGGCTTCGCCTCCGCCGCCAAGTATATCGCCACCTCCTGCGCCGAGGTCTACAAGGACGCCCGGGTGTATGACACCGGCATGGTGACCGTCATCGAGATCATGGGCCGTCACGCGGGCTGGCTGGCCGGCGCCGCGGCCCTGGCCGGCGTGGTGGGCTGCGCCCCCGACCTGGTCTATCTGCCCGAGGTGGACTTCGACATGGACAAGTTCCTGGCCGATGTGGACGCCATCTACAAGAAGAACGGCAACTGCATCGTGGCCGTGTCTGAGGGCATCCACTACGCCGACGGCTCCTTCGTGTCCGAGGCCAAGACCTCCGCCACCGACGGCTTCGGCCACGCCCAGCTGGGCGGCCTGGCCGCCCTGCTGGCCAACATTGTCAAGGAGCGCACCGGTGCCAAGGTCCGGGGCATCGAGCTGTCCCTGCTCCAGCGCTGCGGCGCCCATCTGGCCTCCCAGACCGACATCGACGAGTCCTTCCTGGCGGGTAAGACCGCCGTGGAGGCCGCCGTGGCCGGCGAGACCGACAAGATGGTGGGCTTCGAGTGCACTCGCGAGAACGGCAGGTACACCTGCAGGACCAAGCTGTTCAACCTCTCCGAGGTGGCCAACTTCGAGAAGAAGGTGCCCCTGGAGTGGATCAACAACCAGGGCAACGGGGTCAACCAGGGCTATATCGACTACGCCCTTCCCCTGATCCAGGGCGACAACCATCGGGCCACTGAAAACGGCCTGCCCCGGTTCGCCCGCCTGAAGAAGGTCCTGGCGAAATAAAGACCTCTCCCCGCTCAAACAGGAAACGCACCCTCCGGACAGCTCCGGGGGGTGCGTCATTTTTTGCGGCTCATTCAATTGCAAAGAGGCGGCGCATGGCTCTCCCCTTTTATTATTCCATACCGGTCAGGTCCCGGAGTACCCGCAGGCCCTCCTTATCCAGGTCCTTCTTCATGGCCAGGGCCTCGGTGATGTCGTAGTCTACCACGTCGTCGCCGTTGAGGGCCACCACCCGGCAGGTCTTGCCCTCCACCAGGAGGCGGACGGCGGCGTGGCCCATGTAGGTGGCCACCTGCCGGTCCCTGGCGGTGGGCGAGCCTCCCCGCTGGACGTGGCCCAGCACGGTGACACGGGTGTCAAGAGAGGTGGCGTCCCGGATCTTGTCAGCCACCTCGTAGGCGCCGCCTTCCACGCCCTCGGCCACGATGACCATGAAGTGGGTGCGGCCGGCCAGCCGTGCCCGGCGGATGGGTTCGATCACGTCCTCATCGTAATCCACCTTGCGCTCGGGCACCAGGACCACCGTAGCGCCGCAGGAGATGCCCACGGCCACCGCCAGGTGGCCCGCCCGGTGTCCCATGACTTCCACCACCGAACAGCGCTCGTGGGACTTCATGGTGTCGCGCAGGCGGTCGATGCTCTCCAGGGCGGTGTTGCAGGCGGTGTCATAGCCGATGGTATAGGTGGAACAGGCGATATCGTTGTCGATGGTGCCGGGGATGCCGATGACCGACAGCCCCGCCTTGGCCAGGGACAGAAGGCCCTTGAAGGTGCCGTCCCCGCCGATGCCGACAAGCGCGTCCAGCCCCAGCAGCTTGCAGGTGGACAGGGCCTTGCTGCGGCCGGCCTCCTCCTTGAACTCCATGCTGCGGGCGGAATACAGCACCGTGCCGCCCCGGCGGGAGATGTCGCTGACGCTTTCGAAATCCAGCTTCACAAAGTCGCCGTTGATGAGGCCGTGGTAGCCCCGCCGGATGCCGATGCACTCCACGCCGTAGTGCATGGAGGCCCGGACCACCGCGCGGATGGCGGCGTTCATGCCGGGGGCGTCGCCGCCGCTGGTGAATACGCCAATGCGTTTGACAGCAGATTTCATAGCTTGTTCCTCCCTTGATATGTTGGAAGCGATATCACACCTTCAGCTCCACCGCCCGGCCGCCGAGGGCGGCCTCGTGGGCCTCCAGCACGGGGCAGACGCACTCCCGGAGGAAATCCTCCACCTGCTCCGGGCAGCGACCGATGTAGCGGGCGGGTTCCAGATGGGCGGTGAGTTCCTCCCGGCTGAGGCCGAACTGGGGGTCGGCGGCGATCAGGTCGATCAGATTGTTCGACAGGCCCAGGTCCTTTACATTCCGCCCGGCCTCCTGGGAGAGGACGCGGATCCGCTCGTGGAGCTCCTGGCGGTTTCCGCCCCGCTTGACGGCGTCCATCATGATGTTCTCGCTGGCCATGAAGGGCAGTTCCTCCATGATATGCTTTTCGATGACCTTCTCGTGGACCACCAGGCCGGACACCACGTTCTGATAGATGTTCAGGATGGCGTCCACCGCTAAAAACGCCTCGGGCACCGAGATGCGCTTGTTGGCGGAGTCATCCAGCGTCCGCTCGAACCACTGGGTGGCGGCGGTGAAGGCGGGATTGGCGGCGTCGGCCATCACGTACCTCGCCAACGAGCAGATGCGCTCGCACCGCATGGGGTTGCGCTTATAGGGCATGGCGGAGGAGCCGATCTGGCTCTTCTCAAAGGGCTCCTCCACCTCCTTGAGGTGGCACAGGAGGCGGAGGTCGGTGGCGAACTTGCTGGCGGACTGGGCCACGCCGGACAGCGCAGCCAGCACGGCGGCGTCCACCTTCCGGGAGTAGGTCTGGCCAGACACGGGGACGGTGGCGTCGAATCCCATCTCTTTTGCGATGCGGCGGTCCAGCTCCCGGCACTTCTCGTGGTCCCCCTCGAACAGCTCCAGGAAGGAGGCCTGGGTGCCGGTGGTGCCCTTGCAGCCCAGCAGCTTCAGACTGGCGATGCGGTGCTCCACCTCGTCCAGATCCATGAGGAGCTCGTTCATCCACAGGGTGGCCCGCTTGCCCACGGTGACCAGCTGGGCCGCCTGAAAGTGGGTGAAGCCAAGGGTCGGCAAGGTTTTATACTTGTCGGCAAAATCGGCCAGGGCAGCCAGGACCCGGACCAGCTTGTCCCGGACCAGCTCCAGTCCCTCCCGCATGAGGATGATATCGGTGTTGTCCCCCACATAGCAGCTGGTGGCCCCCAGGTGGATGATGGGCATGGCCTTGGGGCAGGACGCGCCGAAGGTATGGATGTGGGCCATCACATCGTGGCGGAGCTCCCGCTCTTTCCGCGCGGCCAGGTCGTAGTCGATGTCGGTGATATGGGCCTCCATCTCGTCGATCTGCTCCTGGGTGACGGGCAGGCCCAGCTCCATCTCCGCCCTGGCCAGGGCGATCCACAGCCGGCGCCAGGTGGAGAACTTCTTGTCTGGGGAAAAGATATACTGCATCTCGTCGCTGGCGTAGCGGGAGGACAGCGGGCTCTCATAGACAGATTTGCTCAACGGGGATCCCTCCTTGTCTGCTGCCAGCAGTATATCACAGTTTGTCCCCCCGCACAAGAGATTTCCGCACAGGGACGAAAGAACGGGCCGTGTTTACACACGGCCCGTCTTTGTCGTTTGCTTATGTCGCTGCCGATCAGGCCTCGCCGCGCATCTTGGCAAAGCACTCGCTACAATACACAGGACGATCGGACTTCGGCTCAAAGGGAACCTTGGCCTCGCCGCCGCAGGCAGCGCAGACAGCGGTGAAATACTCCCGGGGACCGCGGGCGGCGGCCTTGCGGGCATCACGGCAGGCCTTGCAGCGCTGAGGCTCATTCTGGAAGCCGCGCTCGGCATAGAACTCCTGCTCGCCAGCGGAGAACACGAATTCCTGGCCACATTCTTTGCAAACTAAGGTCTTGTCTTCGTACATGGAAATACCCTCTCTTTTGATGCCCAGAACCGGAAAGCACCTGCTGGGACTGATATATTTGCGTCAGCTTTCGCTGAAATCGCCAAAGGTGCCGGCGACTTTGCGACGGATACGCTGTACCGCGTTATCCACCGACTTGACTGTCCGCCCTACCTGTTCGCCGATCTCACGATAGGACAGTCCCCGCAGGAACAACGACAAAATGTTACGCTCCAGAGGAGAGAGCGCGGCGTTGAGCTTTTGGAAGCGCTCGATCTCCTCTTCCCTGCTGATATACAACTCCTCCGGGCTGACCGCGCTGCCCAGCATGGGCGGCTCGATGGGCACGCTGTTGTTCAGGGGGGCGTGCTTGTCCCGGCTGGCGGTGGTCACGGCGGAGCGGATACGGTTGCGGATACAGACCTCCGCGAAGGAATGGAAGGCGGTGTCCCGGCCGGGGTCGAACTCCCGGATGGCCTTCAGCAGGCCAAACATGGCCTCCTGGATCAGGTCCTCGCTGTCCCCGCCCGCCAGAAAATAGGGGCGGGCGCAGACGCGCACCGTGCGGAGATACCGCTTGACCAGTTCCTCCTCCGCCGCGCGGTCGCCCGCCGCCGCGGAGCGGCAGAGCCGCTCGTCACTGAGGTCATTTTTTTGCAAATCCATTGTATCCATACATATATCAAAAGCATTAAATCACAAAAGCAAGGAATTGTCAATGATTTTATACAACTTTTTAAAATTATTTGTTCAACCGCATTTTTGCTTTATGTCATTTGCCAAAATGGATTTCAAACAACCGATCAGAACGTGAGCTGGTCCATGGCTTCGCCGCCGCCCGCCGGAGGCCGCAGGCCCAGATGCTGATAGGCCTTCGGCGTGACGCACCGGCCCCGCGGTGTGCGGGTCAAAAAGCCCAGCTGCATCAGGTAGGGCTCGTACACATCCTCCAGGGTCACCGACTCCTCGTTGATGGTGGCGGCCAGTGTATCCAGGCCCACGGGGCCTCCCCCGTAGTTGGCGATGATGCTGCCCAGCATCCGCCGGTCGATGTTGTCCAGGCCCAGCTCGTCGATCTCCAGGGCCTTCAGCGCCCGGTCGGCCACCTCGCGGGTGATGACGCCGCCGGCGGTGACCTGGGCGAAGTCCCGCACCCGCCGGAGCAGCCGGTTGGCGATCCGGGGGGTCCCCCGGCTGCGGCGGGCGATCTCCACCGCCCCCGCGTCCTCGATGGGCACGTCCAGGATGTCCGCCGAGCGCCGGACGATGAGGGCCAGCTCCTCCGGGGTATAGAGTTCCAGCCGCAGGGTGACGCCGAACCGGTCCCGCAGGGGCGCGGAGAGCTGCCCCGCCCGCGTCGTCGCCCCCACCAGGGTGAACTTGGGCAGGTCCAGGTGGATGGAGTTGGCGGAGGGTCCCTTGCCGATGATGATGTCGATGGCGTAGTCCTCCATGGCGGGGTATAATATCTCCTCCGCCTGGCGGTTCAGGCGGTGGATCTCGTCCACAAAGAGGATGTCGTTCTCCTGGAGGTTGGTCACCAGGGCTACCAGGTCGCCGGGCTTCTCGATGGCGGGGCCGGAGGTGATGCGGATGTTGACCCCCATCTCGTTGGCAATGATGTTGGAAAGGGTGGTCTTGCCCAGCCCCGGAGGGCCGTGGAGCAGCACGTGGTCCAGCGGCTCGTTCCGCATCTTGGCGGCGGCGATGAACACGCTCAGGTTGTCCTTGGCCTTGGTCTGGCCGATGTACTCGCTGAGGCGCTTCGGGCGCAGGGAGTACTCCCCCTCGTCCTCCCGCAGCAGCGAGCTGGTCACCAGGGGCTGCTCGGTGACAAAATCACCGTTGTCGGAAAAGTCGATGCTCAAGGTCTCCCCTCCCTCACTTCATGGTGTTCTTCAGGGCCTGCTTGATGATCTCCTCCAGGGTGAGGCTTTCCAGGTCCACGCCTCTGAGGGCGGCGCTGATCTCCGCCGGGCCGTACCCCAGCACCGCCAGGGCGGCGGAGGCCTCGCTGGCCTTGTTTTCCGGGATGACGGTGACGCCGGGCGAAAAGGTCTCTCCCCCGCCGCTGACGGCGAGCTGCCCCTTGGCCAGCTTGTCCTTCAGCTCCAGGATGATCCGCTGGGCGATCTTCTTGCCCACGCCGGGGGCGCTGGTCAGGGCCTTGGCGTTCTCCGACACGATGGCCATGGCCAGATTCTCCGGGGTGTTGGAGGACAGGATGGCCAGCGCCATCCTGGGACCCACGCCGGACACGCCGATGAGCATCTCAAAGGAGGACAGCTCCCGCTCCGAGGCAAAACCGTACAGCTCAAAGGCGTCCTCCCGGACGTGGAGATAGGTGTAGAGTTTCGTCGTCTTCCCCACGGCGAGAGAACCCAGGGTATAGCTGGTGGTGCGGCAGGCGTAGCCTACGCCGCCGCAGTCGATGACCGCCAGATAGTGACCGATGTGGGCCACCTTGCCCTCTACATAGTAAAACATCCAAACGCCTCCCGGACGCTATTTGTCGATCTGTCCCAGCAGGGACGTGGAGGAGCGGGCGTGGCACAGGGCGATGGCCACCGCGTCGGCGGCGTCGTCCGGCCTGGGGACGGCGCCGAGGCCCAGCAGCCGTTTGGTCATGTCCATCACCTGGCGCTTCTCCGCCTTGCCGTAGCCCACCACCGCCTGCTTCACCTGGGACGGATTGTACTCATAGATGGGCAGCCCCATCTTCTCCGCCGTCATCAATATGACCCCCCGGGCCTGGGCCACGCCGATGCCGGTGGTCACGTTGTTGTTGAAGAACAACTCCTCGATGGCCATCACGTCGGGGCTGAACCGCCTGATGAGTTCCTCCAGGTCGCTTGCGATGCGCCACAGCCGGGCGGACAGCCGCACCCCCGCCGGGGTGTTGATGGCCCCGCAGGTGGCCATGCGATACCGGTTTCCCGCCGCCTCCACCAGGCCGAAGCCCACGATGGCGTAGCCGGGGTCGATCCCCAGGATGAGCACATCAACACCCCCACGCGGAATTTTTGATATTATAACACATCTGTTTCAGTCTGACAAGTGAAAAAGCGGACTGGCTATTTGCTGAAAGGTTTGCAAAAAAGCTCTGGCGGCTTCATTCGTAAAACAGCTAAAAACAGTTAAACTAATGGTTTCACCTTGACATTTATTAAAACATATGATATTATAAATTATAGCGTAACTTTGTTGAGTGTATTGGTCTCAGGTACATCGTCCCAAGGAATCTCCCGTAAAACAACATTAACAGCGTACTTTACAAGGAGCAATTATGAAGTATTTGGTGTTTGTATGTTTGATCGCTTTGCCTTTCTTATTGGCGGGAATGATCCATGCCGTCTTAACGCTAAAGGATAAAAAAGGGTTTGGCCCCATCCCCTATTGTATCGCAATGGGGATCCTTTTGGTCATAATTTGGATTGGCACGTTTTGAGGCGGCATCAGGGACGCAGAGTCTAAATCAAAGAAGCGGACGGTCACTTGACCGTCCGCTTTTTTATGTATCGTTACGCTCTGGGATGGGCACGGGAGTACACGTCCCGCAGGTGCTGATTGACCACCTGGGTGTAGATCTGGGTGGCCGAGATGTCCGCGTGGCCCAGCATCTCCTGGATGGACTTCAAATCGGCGCCGTTCTCCAGCAGGTGGGCGGCGAAGGAGTGGCGCAGCGTGTGGGGGGTGATATCCTTTTGGATGTCCGCCTTCTCCTGGTAGTGCTTCACGATCTTCCAGAAGCCCTGCCGGCTCATGCGCTCGCCGTTCATGTTGACGAACAGGGCCGTCTCCTCCGGGTCCTCCAGAAGCTGGGGACGCACCTCGTTCACATAGGCGGACAGCGCCTTGACGGCGGCCTTGTAGAGGGGGACCACCCGCTCCTTGTTCCGGCCCCGGCAGCGGAGAAAGTTGGCGGACAGATTGATATCCTGCATATCCAGGGAGATCAGCTCGGACACCCGGATGCCGGTGGCGTACAGCAGCTCCAGCATGGCCTTGTCCCGGCAGCCCTTGGGGTCGGACACGTCGGGCTGCTCCAGGAACAGGTCCACCTCCCGGTTGGTGAGGATGGCGGGCAGACGGCGCTCCACCCGGTTGGGCTTGAAGCCCCTGGCCGGGTTGACGGGCACGCTGTGGATGGTCATCATATAGCCGTAAAAGGATTTCAGGGAGGCGATGGAGCGCACCACCGTGGCGTTGGACTTGCCGCGGCGCTCCAGGTGGCGGGCGTATTCCTTCACGTCGTCCTGCGTGGCCTGAGGCAGCGGGATGCCCCGCTCCTCCATCCATTCGGAGAACTGCCGCACGTCCCGCACATAGGAGCTGAGCGTATTGACGGCGGCCTTTTTTTCATTGGCCAGCCAGGACTCGTATCCGGCCAGATAATCCAACATCGCTCAACTCCTCTCTCAAAGTCAGGAAAACAGGCGGGCGCAAACCGCCGTCATCAGGGCGGGCATCACCGTCCACTGGAGGGCGGCGGCCAGGGCCAGCAGGCCCACGCAGGGCGCCAGCAGGGCCAGGCGCTCGGCAAGGGGGGATACGGGCGGGGGATCGTGGGCCAGGCGGCTCAGGGCGCACCGGAACCCGTTGTGGGCCGCCGCGAACAGCGCGGGGACGGTCAACAGGGCGGTCACGCCAAAGGCGGCAAAGGAAGCGGCCATGCCGCTCAGGCCGAACAGCCGGGCAAAGGTGGCGGCCGCGTAGGACAGCACGAAGGCCCGCGCCGCCAGCACCGCCGGGATGCCCACCGCGCCCAGAGCGGTGAAGCCCAGGAGAAAGACCAGCAGGAACCAGCGGAATACCTCCCAGATCACCGAAAACAGGGACGGCGCAAAAGCGGCTCCCTCCCCGGCCTGACGCAGATAGCGCAGGAGGTATTCCCGCAGCGGCTCGCTCCCGCCCCCCAGGCAGGAGAAGGCGAACCCGGCCAGGGTCCCCAGCAGAAAACAGCCGCCCAGCAGGGCCAGAGACGTGATCCCGTCCAGCCGGGGGACCGCTCTGTCACGCGAACTTGTCCGGCCTGCCGTCATCCTGATCACCCCTGCCTATGGTATGCGGGCGTGGAGCGGCATATGACGGCACAATAAAAATGCGTTGAACTCAATATAGACCTCTTTTCCGGGAAACGCAAGAGTTTTGAGCAAAATTTTTGAAATTTTTTCATTATGTCCAGTTTTTATGTCTCCTTATTTATGTCAACCATCGGAACAAAATTTGAAAAACCACAAGATGATGTGGTCAAAAGACCGGCGGCTTCAAAATGTTGAAACCGCCGGTCAAAGTGCCCATTTTCACTTATTTGTCAAGGGGTCTCCCCTCACCTTGACCCCATCCCCGCCCTGATCGCCTTCATGGCGATGGCGCACTCCAGCCGCTTTTTCTGCATCTCACAGCCAAAGCGGTTGGGTTTTTTTATGTCGCCGTTGACAAGGAGGTTGGAGGCTGAGCAGCCCCCGCTGCAGTAGAATCGGGCCCAGCACTCCTTACAGTCGGGGCGGGTGTAGACGTTGAGTCCCGCGAACTTTCGGGCCAGGTCCATGTCGAAGGTGCCGTCATACAGGCTGCCCAGTTTATAGTCCTCGTTGCCCACGAACTGGTGGCAGGGGTAGATGTCCCCGTCAGGGGTGACGGCCACATACTCGCACCCCGC
>CANQKJ010000058.1 GCA_947624465.1 uncultured Oscillospiraceae bacterium | reverse complement strand
CGTGGAGCTGTCCATGACCTTCCGCAACGTGATGAGCGTCAACGTGCCGGAGTACCACTACAAGACCCGCACCGACGACGCCGGCGACATCTTCCCCTACGGCTTCGCCGCCACCTCCGGCGAGCTGGACGCCGCCGTGGCTGCCCTGGGCGAGGCGTTCCAGTCCATGCTCAAGCTGGCCGAGACGGAAAAGACCATGCAGCTCATGGCAGAGGAGATCGAAAAGACCCGCCGCCGGGTCAACGCCCTGGAGTACGTGGTCATCCCCGATACGGAGGAGTCCATCCGCTATATCACCATGAAGCTGGACGAGAACGACCGCGCCACCACCACCCGTTTGATGAAGGTGAAGGACATGATACTGAAAGAAGCCATTGAGGAAAAGCAGGCAAAAACGAAGGAAATGCTGGATAAATACGAGAATCAGTAACTTTTTTGGGCTATTTGCATGAGGGCAAAAGCGGTATACCACGGTTTTACCGCTTTTACGATGGGACTGATTGAGAGAAAAAGGTACTGCCTGGGATGACCCCGGGCAGTACCTTTTTGCGGTATACTGGAGAGAGATACGACTGATACATGGTCATCTGCTCAAAAAAGAATAGGGGGTGTATTTGAAACAGCGCACCAAAAGGGTGTTCCAAAAGTTCCAAATCGCTTTTTGGGACAGGTCTTCCCCATGGGGATGTGTCTATGCCAAAAAGTGTAGTTTTTGAGACGGCGGCATTGCTCCATTACTTTTGGGACACTTTCGGGAAACTGCTTCATCGTCAAAACTAGTTTGAAAGGGTGACAGCGGATGGACGTGGGCTATGTGCGTATCAGCACCCGCCATCAGAACACAGCGAGACAGGATGAACTAATGAAACAGCTTGGGGTGGAGAAGGTCTATACAGACAAGTTGAGCGGCAAAAACAGGGACAGGCCGGAACTGCGGAAGATGATGGATTTTGTGCGGGAGGGGGATCGGGTGATCGTAGAAAGTATCTCACGCTTTGCGAGGAACACAAAGGACTTGCTGGAACTGACCGCCGCATTGGAGGAAAAGGGAGTACAGTTCATCAGCCGCAAAGAGAGCATTGACACCAACACCCCGGCGGGTAAGTTCATGTTGGCGGTTTTTGGCGCTCTGGCGGAACTGGAGCGGGATAATATACTGGAGCGTCAGGCGGAAGGGATCGCCATAGCAAAGGCGGAGGGACGCATGACCGGGAGGCCAAAGAAAGCAGAGGGCGCTTTTGCCGACATATATCTGGAGGTGAAGGCGGGAAGAATGTCCGCCAGTCAGGGAGCACGGGAGTTAGGCATTGCCCGGGCTACATGGTATCGGAAGGCCAAAGAATTTGAGGACGATCAAAAGATAATTTTTTAGGATACAGGATGGTTTTTTCAATGGGTGCGTGGCGGTTGCCAACATTGCCAAAAAAACGAGGTGGAATTTGATTAAATAATGGAAGGGCGATTTTTGGGAACGGCATTTGAATAACGCAGGGGGGTCAGTGTGGATTTTTCAAAGAATCAGCGGTAAGCGAAAAATGTGGATTTTGGATTTTTGATTTTTTGGGATGTACGCTTAAACATTGGATAACAAGGTGGACAGTTTGAGGGGGAGAAAAGCGACAGAACGCAATGAAGTCATTAAAGGTTCAAGAGGATAAACACATGGCAGGGAATGTAAACAACAGCACAAAAAAGGAGATACAACGGCTGGCCGGTGTATCTCGGAGGGTTTTCAGAAGTTCGTTAGGGGATTGGGGCGGAGAACTTGCCCCCCTGCTCCCCTTTTAATCCATACCGCAAACCACACAAAGTGAGGGTCAATGCCAACCGTGACCTTGGATAATTGGGATCACAAATAGAATCGGAGAGGCGGAGAAAAGGGGGACTATATCAATAGGAGCCAAAAAATAACATCGCCTGTGAAAAAGGCCTTGACTGATGAACATACAAGCGGTAAAATAAAAGAACAAGAATAACAAATGCAGGCGCTCGGGGAAGGGCGGCAACCCAACCCCGAGCTATGCAGGATGATAGCCGCATCCTACACAGTAGCAAAGCTACACCAGCGTCCTTATTATACCCGTTTGTTCTCTTGCTTGCAAGGGGGTAAAGCGGGGTAATAGCTGTGTTTGCATTGATATGTTTATCGTGCAGTGTGATAGGTGTGAAAACCTGTTGCACTGCCTTTGTTGTTCTTGGCAGTAAACCCCGGGGGCAGGCGGCCCTGTCCCCGGGCAGAGCTGTTAAGAATAGAGCGACACTCCAAACCCGGTCACAGCGATTGGGAGAGTTTGAGCGGTCGCAATAATGGAGGTATGGACAATGTCAAGGAAACGAGCCATAATGACGGCGGTTGCCCTTCTGCTGGCTTTGGCGCTGTCTGCCTGTGGTCAAAACGCGCAGACGCCGGAGACCAGCCCCGAAGCGGTCCCCACGGTCGAACCCACCGTGGAGCCCACGGCAGAACCCACCCCGGAGCCGACGGAGAACGTGGAGCAGGGAGCAGTCGCCCCGCTGGCCCAGGTAGACGAGGAAATGCTGTACACGGTCTTTGAAATGTGTTATGGGTTGTTTGGGTCTGATTTTGGTTTAGAGGAGACAATACAGCTTGAAATTTCTGCAATTCCCGATTTTGCAACCGGCCTGACAGCCCTGCCAGAAAACTATGCGGATTTATACCGGGAATGGAGACCTGTTGAACCTCAATATACTTTTGAGGACTGTAACGAGACAGTCTATGCGACGGATACGGTCAACGAGCGCACAGGCCCCGACACCTCGTTTGATGTAGTGGGGACAATGGCCCGTGGGGAGTCTGCGACCCGGATCGGCAAAGGCACGGGTGACATATCGGATTGGTCAAAGGTGCAATTAGCAGACGGCACGATTGTTTATATGCACAACTCCTTGTTGAGTACGGCCAAGCCCCAAAACCAAACCCAGCCCAGCACAGGCAACAAGCCAAGCACAGGTAATAGGCCAAGTACAGGTGGAAATACAGGTGGTTCTGGTGGTGGAAGTACAGGCGGTGGATCATCCGGCAATTATGGTTACAATGAATACATAGATCCAAGTGCCAATGACCCAGCAATTCATCAACGTCCCACAGAGTTCAATGCTTCAGATGGAGATATCCTGGATTATAATCCAGCAGATCTAGTTCCAAGTGGTGGTGGATCAGCCAGCTTTGGTGGATCAAACGGCTGACAATTACATAGCGTCAGGTAATCATACAGAAAGAGGGGTGCATATACACCCCTCTTTCTATTTGTCTGCGGAAAAAGCATATGCCGCAATAGTGTTTACAATTAAAATTTAGGGGGCGAGGACATGATGAATGGCCTTTTCGTGGTGCAGAACGGGCACTTTTATAGCATATTCACACCACAGAGAGAACAGGTGGCGGTGGTGTTTATGGGCTACGATGGACAATTTGCCCGGGACGTAGTGGCGCTTGGCCCTATCACAAAGGCGCTGGCAAAGAGATGGGGCGTACCTACCACAGGAAGGATGGATTGAGAGCGGAGGGGCGGGTGTAGTGACCCGCCCTTTCCTTTTGGGCGTTTGCCGGAAATACGGCAGGCATTTTTCTGAAACAGCCCCACGACTTGTTGTGATTCGGGATTGAGACAAAGGCGGCGGAGCCTCGATATACTCAATGGTGACAAATGGGCGGGTGGCGATAAATTTTTAATGGTGCGGCCCCAAGGGTCGATATGGGGTTTTGGAGAGGTTTAGAGGGGGGTAAGGAAGGTGTAGAGGGGGATTTTCCGAAAAAGGTTGGGGTGGGGCAAAAATGAGGGTTCCGGCGTGAGGCGGGCTAGTTGAAATACGGATCCCAAGTGGCGGTTGACAAATGAAAGACACTGCGGAGAGTGCAGGGCCGGCGGGAATACGGGAGCGTTTGCCGTCACAGCGGCGGCCTCAAACCGGCAAAGGGAAACCGGTTTGTCCGGCACCCTCACCAAATACAAGAAAGAAACCCCGTCTAATCCGTCAGCAGACACCGGGATTTCCCAGCGTTATGATTGGGTTGTGGTTGAGAGAAACCGCAAAACAATTAGAAAGGTTGGGAAAACAAATGTGCAAGAAAATGACGGTGGCCTATGCTGATCTGATCGGTAAGCGGCTGGTGGGGTGGTGCTTGTTTAACGGGAAGGATTACAGTTTCCTTTCCGAGCGTCAGGTGAAAGACCGGCTCCAGAACGGCGATGCCGTGAACGGCCTGAAGCTGGACGAGAACGGGGCCGTGGTGATCGACGAGAGTTTCACCCGGGCGCTGATGGGTAAGAGCGGCCTGACCTTTGGCCCGGTGCTGACGGCTGGCGACGAGGCGGACGAGCCTGTGGTGAATAAGTACTACGCTTTGGTCAAGGTGGTGAAGGACAAGAACGGCAATCGGTATCACTTCATCACCAACCGCTGTGGGTACGAAGTGTTTGACGGGACGCAGGTGAAGGCCATGCTGGAAGTCTTGAGCATGGGCGGCGTTCGGCTCAACAAGGGCAAGGTGGAAGTCCACAAGGCCGTTGATGTGGATGATCAGGCCGAGGCCACGAAGGATGGGGCGGGGTGAGAAAACCGCCCCATCCTGTCTGGGGGTGGCGGGTCTTCCCCGCCAGCAGTTCCGAATGTTCCAAATGCCATGCTGTGATCGGATTGATGGGATGGGAGGAATGGCCGACAGTCAAAGGGCACCCGGCCTGCATTGATCAGGCCGGGTGTTCTTGGTTGCCAGATTGCCAAAAAGCGTGTATAATCTCTATATATTATATAATGTATAGGGGGTACAGCTATGGCAGAGGAAAAAACCTCCGCAGAGATTTCAAAGCTCACAAAGGCGGAACAGGCGTTTAACCGGCAGATCAATTTCTTTGTTATGCGGTATATGTGGCAGAGAATCCGTGGCAGAAGCCCGTGGAATAGCGGTGACACCGTCTATAACGCATTGAATATTCGGCGGGAGCGGTTTACAAGGGTGATCGACGCCGGCACCATCAGATATGGCAAAGGTGAATTGGATTGGCTTGAAAAGACAACCGGCATACAGCGCAAGATATTTACGGGCGAGGTTCACTTTGCTTGCGGCTATGTGCTGGCGAAGAATGACGGGGTTGAGGTCATAACGGAGGATAGATGGCATAGGCTCTTTGATTGGCGCAAGGAAATGAAAGAGGCCAGGGCCGAGCTTGGGACCATGGACCAAAGCGAAAGGTCACAGGTAGAACAGGCAAAGAAGAATATCGAGGAGCTGGCAAAGGGGAAGGAGATACAGGAGAGAGTCTGCCGTCAGTTGGAGCTGGCCCGCAGGACGAAAGAGGCATATGCGAAAAGGACGCAGGGACCGAGTAATGTGGACTTCCGGCATATGTGCTATTTCTTTGAGAAGCGGGAGGCAGCCCCCACCGAGACAGTTACGGAGGCGATCACAGATATTGAGCAGGCCATAAATGCGCTTGGGGTCGAAATGTTGGAGCAGTGTACCGACAAGCAGTTGCAGGGGCTGTCAGATTCTACAAGCCAGTGGGTGGCGCTCATTAACAGCATATTGGTATACAGGAAGGCAAAGAGGAAAAATCGCAGGAAATAATATCCAAAAAACTTTTTTAAAAAAATTTTCCCGTCAAGGTCAGCGCAACCTTTGACGGGAATCTTTTTTTGCGTCAGGCACCCCAGACACCAATCCATAATTACAACATGATTTCAAAGATAAGTATAACATCATATTGGATGATATGTGATTTTATCTTGCACGTAATGCGTCGAAATGGTGCAGTATACAATAAAATATATCGTCATGGTATCATAATAATGCAAAGAGGACAGGGCAACAAGCCCTGCGGGAGGCCCCGAACCTTGATAACAGAATACTGTTATACCCTGCCATAAAATACGGGCGTAGTATGCCTCTTTGCGGTCATACCCATACTATGCCCAGAAAGGAGATATTATACAAAAATTGAATACGCAACACCAGCCGTACCATAAATTTACATAAAGGAGATAATATCATGACTGATATTTATAATAAAGTAAGCGCCACCCTCATTATGCCCCCCGTCCTTACCCCCAGCGATGTGCGGGCTGTACTTGGCCTGTCAAAAAACACGGCGTATGAGCTTTTCCACAAAAAGAACTTCCCTGCGTTCCGTGTCGGAAAGCTGTACCGTATCCAGCGTGAGGCGTTTGAAAAGTGGATGGCGTCTGCCGTCGAGGGTCAATGAGGGGAGGCAATATAATGGAGAAAAACGTGTGTGATATTCTGCGGAGTTGCACTCTTGGGACAGGCACAGCACTAAAGCCTATCCTCAATGTCAAGGACAGGCTGATCGTTTCTGCCGCATTGAGCCGGGACACGGCGACAAAGGAGCGGCGCCTCTGTCTGGTGTTCATCTACCCCGACGGCTTGAGCGACGTTAAGCAGTATCGCCTTAGCAAACTGACCAGCCCCACTGCGTTGCGGGATTTGTTGGACATGGACGGGATGACCGAAGGAGCGATTAAGAACCTCTATGCGGCCATTATGAAACACAAGGATACACTTGCGACGCAAGCAGACAACGCCGGGAAACAGCCGCTGGTAGAGGTCTACCGAGAGCTTTGCGACTACGTGAGGACATACTACGAGCCCAGCAGGGTGTTCGTCAGGGGTGAATTTGGGTACATCCATTCAGCGGTTCTACAACGAGTTATTGACCGCCTGCAATTAGGATACGCTCGTCTGGAACTGGAAAAGGCGCTGAAACTGATGGGCTTGCTCGTGACCAGTGAGAACTCGGGGCACCCGTATTCCTGTGCCGTGAACATCAAAGGCCGAACCGAGTGGTTCTTGGCGTTCAAACTGCCAAATACAGAGCAGGAGGTAGTTTATGAGCAAGATATTTAACGAAGTGCGCCCGCTAAATTACATCGGCGGAAAGATTCGGATGGCGGGGACGATTGCCGCCATGGAACCGGCATCCTGCAATGTGTACGCAGAGCCGTTCTGCGGGAGTTCAGCGATTGCGCTGAACTCCCGCAAGTACGACGTGAAAATCCTGAACGACCTGAACCCGCACATTGCAAACTTCTGGCGGGTGATCACAGACCCGTCAAAGGGGGCGGCTTTCTTGGAGCGTCTGAACCAGACACGATATAGCTTGAGCCAGTTTGAGGAGGCGAAGGAGCACCGGGAGCGATTTGGAGCCAATCGGGATGATCCCATCGACTGGGCGGTGGATACTTATGTGTTGAATCGGCAATCATTTAACGCCAGCGGAGATTACTGGGTGCCTAAAGACCCCACCGCCTATTATGCCGAGTTGCCAAAATTGCCACTTATGCTCAAACTGCTGCACTCCCAAAAGTTTCAAGTCTTCAACGACACCGCCATTGAATGTATGCGGAAAAACCATCTGCTCGATAACGAAAAAGCGTTCATCTATCTTGACCCGCCGTATATTGAGGGGCTGCGCAGCGTTGGCAAGCTGTATCACTGCGATATGCCCGATACCCGGGATCATATTATCCTGTTGAAAGAAATTCAGAGTGCCAAGGCCAAGATCGTCTTATCGGGCTATTGGTCTGGACGGGATGACGGGAGCGATTTGTATGACGCTTATCTAATCCCCTACGGCTGGCACAGGCACCTGCTTGGCGAGTACACAAAAAGCTGCCAAACGAGTGCGGAGAAGTCAAGCGGCTTGGAATGGGTCTGGTGCAACTACGACCTGGCAAAAGAAGCGCCACAGTCGCTGTCCTCGTTAAAGTCATACTGCGCTGAAAGAAAAAGGCCTTGACAGCAGAGGCGATCAGCGTTAGTATTCCCACCCCAAAAAAGGACAAGCCCTGCCGGGGAAACCCGGCAGGGCGAAGAAAGGAGGACTGCCGAATGGCTAAGAGGGCAAACGGCGAGGGTAACATCAGAAAGCGTCAGGACGGGAAATGGCTGGTAACCTTTCCCACCGGACTCTACAAGGAAAATGGCAAGCGAGAGTATATCTATCGCTACTGCTCCACACAGGCAGAGGCAAAAGAGGCCCTTATCAAGTTGCAGATGGAAAAAGGGCTTGGGATTAACCAGATGGCGGGGAAAGTCAAAACTGGCGACTGGGTAGAGCATTGGATCGAGGATTTGAAGGCTACGAAACTGGCCCCTGCAACTCTGACCAGCTACCGTAACAACTTTAGGCTCCATATCCGGCCCGTGATCGGTGAGATACCCTTGCAGAAGCTGGAAACCTATCATGTGCAACGGATGCTCAATAATATTAAAGGAGCGTCGTACTCCACCTTTGTAAAGAATTACAATGTAATACACGGCGCTCTTGAAAAAGCCGTTGAGCTGGGCATGATTGTTCGGAACCCATGTAAGGGGGTAGCTTTTCCGGCAGACGACCGCCATGAAATGCGGGTGCTGACCCCAGAGGAACAGCAGGCGTTTGTCAAGGCACTGGAAGGGGAATATTACCGGCCCCTGTTTCTCCTCTATCTGTACTCTGGGCTTCGTTTGGGCGAGGGTCTTGCCCTTCGTTGGACAGACATTGACTTGCAGAATAAAAGGATCAGGGTCAACAAAAAAGTCATTGTGTTCCACGATTTCAGCCAGCACAGCGCGAAGGTTCGCGTAGAAAACAAGTGCAAGACCAAATCTTCCAATCGTACAGTTGTGATTACTCCCGGGCTGGTATCTGTTCTGGCCGAGCATAAAGCCGCCATGATGAAGCAGGCCAGACAGGAAGGAGAAATTTGGACGGATGACAGACTTGCCTTTGTCAATATCCGGGGGAACATGATATATGCGAGGAATCTCCAGCACGTTTTGGAGAGGATCTGCAAGAAGGCGGGCATTGAGGGAGCGACCATGCACACGCTCCGCCACTCCTACGCCACCCGGTGTTTTGAGGCCGGGGTGGATATTAAAGCGATCTCGGAGCAGTTGGGGCATCTGAACGTAAAAACAACGTACAACATCTATGTTCACCTGTTGCAGGACACCAAGGTCAAGGAGATTGAGAAGCTGGGAGAGATTGATAAACTGCTGGCCTGAGTGGTAAAAACCCGGTGGGGAGAGGGTTCCCCGCCGGGTTTTACCGTATTTCCACCGCTTCCAGCTTGAGATCAGGTGGTGAACCTTGGTGCAGGATGGGAAAACGGTGGTGAAAGAACCGTGATAAACCGGGCTGTTTGGGACAGGATGGTACTCCATAATATGGTAGCCCCATAGAGGTGAAGGATATAATCCTGAAAGAGTCCATCGAGGAGAAACGGGCCGCCACCGCCAAAGCCGTGGAGGAGTTCGGCGGGTAAGCTTCCCAAATCCGCCCAAAGCACGAGGAGCCCCGCCGCACGGCGGGGCTCCTCCCTTTACATCATGTGGTCCTCTTCCAGCAGCATACGCAGCTGCCTGCTCCGCCCCTGGGCCTCCTCCGCCAGCTCCCGGTACAGTTCCAGCTGGTCCGGGTCGTCCCAGTCGTCGGCGGAGATGCGGTAGTCCATCTCCCGCCGCTGCTCCGCCTGGTGCCGCCCCCGCAGCGCCCCCCAGTAGGAGGGGAGGGCGGGGGTGGTCAGCAGCTCGCTGGGCCAGTAGCGCACGCCGGTGAGCAGGAAATAGGCCGCCGCCAGCTTCCGGGCGGCCCGGTGTTCCTCCCCGGCCAGGGCGTTGAGGACCCGGGCGTCCGCCCCCCTGGCCCGCCTGGCCAGATGGCGGTAGAACTGCCAGCCCTCCAGGGCCTCCATCACCTGCCGGCGCATCCGCCCGGTGCGGTCGGGCTGTTCCTGAGGGGCCTCCCACAGCCGGGGCAGGTCGTTCCCCCGGTCGGGGCCGTTTTCCGCCGGGAGAGGGCCGGCGTCCTCCGCCTCGCCGGCGGACGGCTCCGGGGCCGCGGCCTCTCCGGCGGCCTCCCGGTCCTCCGCCATCTGTTCCGATTCCCGGGCCATCTGCCCGGCCGTCATGGTGTCCTCCCGGCCCATCAGCGCCTGGTTCTGCGGCTCACGGGCGGCCCAGCCCGCCTCGGCGGCGGCCTCCGACTGCCCGTTCGTCTGCCCGGACAGCGCCTCCGCCTGATTTT
>CANQKJ010000057.1 GCA_947624465.1 uncultured Oscillospiraceae bacterium | reverse complement strand
GCCTACCACGATGTGGCCGCAGTTGCGGCACTCCCACACCTTGACCTCGCTCTTGGCGAAGACCTCCTGGGCCTCCACGTTGTGGAGCAGGGCGCGGTAGCGCTCCTCGTGGTGCCGCTCGATCTCGGCCACCAGGCGGAACTTGGCGGCCAGCTCGTGGAAGCCCTCCTCGTCGGCGGTCTTGGCGAAGCCGGCGTACATATCGGTCCACTCGTAGTTTTCGCCGTTCGCCGCCTCGGCCAGGTTCCGGGCGGTGTCTCCAATGCCCTCCAGCTCCTTGAACCACAGCTTGGCGTGCTCCTTCTCGTTGTCGGCGGTCTTCAGGAACAGGGCCGCGATCTGCTCGAAGCCCTCCTTCTTGGCCTTGGAGGCGAAATAGGTATACTTGTTGCGGGCCTGGGACTCGCCGGCAAAGGCGGCCTCCAGGTTCTTCTCGGTCTGGGTGCCTGCATACTTGTTGGCCATAAGATGATCCTCCTCGCAAAAAATTATTGTTCGAACCGCTCCGCCTTTTTCCGGCAGGCGGGGCAGAGTCCTTCAAAGATGGTCTGGTGGCAGCGGACGTCGAACCCGGTCTCCTCTGCCACCCGCCGGTCGTCCTCCCGCTGATAGGGCAGCGGCGCGTCCACCACGGCGCCGCAGGACAGGCAGTACAGATGATAGTGCGGCTCGGCCCGGAGGTCATACCGGTCCGCCGAGGGGGCCTCCACATGGGCGATCTCACCGCTCTCCGCCAGGATGTTCAGGTTGCGGTAGACGGTGCCCCGGCTGACCCGGGGGTCCTTGCGGCGCACGTCAAGGTATATCTCGTCGGCGCTGGGATGGTCCATCCTGGCCCGCACCGCCTCCAGCACAAGCTGGCGCTGCCGGGTGTTCCGGGTCTGCCTCATTCCGCTCCCTCCAGTCACTATTGAGATTTAATCCTATTATGACGGATTTTGCTCCCCTTGTCAAGCCCCTTATGCCTCTCCCGGCGCGCGCGGGAAAGCAAATGTTACATTGAGAAATTATTGACAAACTGTGAAGAAAAGACTATACTGTGAAGCGTTGATGAGCGGCCCCCCCTGGCGCTCAAATTTGATAGGAAAGAGAGGAAAATACTGATGAAGAAATTTTCCAACGCGTGCGTTCGGATCATGAATCGTTGGCTGCCGGATCCCTTCCTGTTCGCCATCATCCTGACCATCGTGGTGTTTGTGGCCGGGTGCCTCGCCACCTGGCAGAACCCGTGGGATATGGTGTGGGCCTGGGCCGGCAAGGGCGTCACCTCCGAACCCGGCGGTATGTGGAACCTGCTGGCTTTCTCCATGCAGATGGCCCTGGTGCTGGTGCTTGGCTCCGCCTTCGCCTCCGCCCCCATCATCAAGAAGATCCTGGGCGCCATCGCGAATCTGGCCAAGAACAAGCTGACCGGCATCGTGGTCGTCACCGTGGTGTCCACCATCTGCTGCTGGCTGAACTGGGGCTTTGGCCTGATCGTGGGCGCCCTGCTGGCCAAGGAAGTGGCCCGCCGGGTCAAAGATGTGGACTATCCCCTGCTGATCGCCTCCGCCTACTCCGGCTTCGTGGTCTGGCACGCCGGCCTGTCCGGCTCCATCCCCCTGACCATCACCAACGGCTATAAGATCGGCGATGTGGTCTATCAGGCCGACCTGACCGCCTCCGTCTTCCACCCCATGAACATCATCATGTGCCTGGTGATCCTGGTGGGTATGCCCTTTATCAACTACGCCATGCACCCCGACAAGGACCACACCATCACGGTGAACCCCGCCGTGCTGGAGGACGAGAAGGAGCGCACTTACGAGATCAAGACCCCCGCCGATAAGATCGAGCACAGCAAGATCCTGCTGGCCCTCACCATCATCATGGGCGTTGTCTACATCGTCCGCTTCTTCATCGAGCCCAAGTTCGGTCCCGCCAAGCTGGATCTGAACGTGGTCAACGCCATCTTCCTGTTCCTGGGCCTGCTGGCCCACGGCGACCTCCGCCGCTACGTTGACGCCATCGGCGACGCCGCCGGCGGCGCGGCCGGCGTGCTGCTCCAGTTCCCCTTCTATGCCGGTATCATGGGCATCATGACCGCCGCCAACGCCAACGGCGACTCTCTGGCCTCCATCATTTCCGACTTCTTCGTGGGGATCTCCAACACCGTCACCTTCCCCGTGTGGACCTTCCTCTCCGCCGGCATCATCAACTTCTTCGTTCCCTCCGGCGGCGGCCAGTGGGCGGTCCAGGGCCCCATCGTCATGCCCGCGGCCGCAAAGCTGGGCGTGGAGGCCGGACGTGCCGGTATGGCTATCGCCTGGGGCGACCAGTGGACCAACATGATCCAGCCGTTCTGGGCTCTGCCCGCGCTGGGCGTGGCCGGCCTGTCCGCCAAGGATATCATGGGCTACCTGGTCACCATCCTGATCTTTACCGGAGTGGTAGCCATCCTGGGCTTCCTGGCCTGGGGTATGTTCTTCCCGGTCTGATCCCAGTCTCCCGACAGCAAAGGACCCGTTCCAACATCGGAACGGGTCCTTTTTTGCGCTCATTCAGGCGGCGGGCGCGGCGGTTGGGACGTATCCCTCCTCCGCGTGGTTCTCGCCGGTGGCGTAGTCGATGACCACCCCCGGCTGGACGTTATAGACGAACACGTTGAAGCAGACGCTCTCGCCCTCATCCTCCACAGACCATCCCTCCATCTGCACGCCCCGGGCCACCAGGTCGTCCCCCTCAAAGATGGGGGTCACCCGGTAGAGGACGTGGTTCCCCCGCCGGCTGGCGTGGTAGATCACCTGGGACTCGAAGGGATACATCCCCTCCAGATTCATGTAACGGGTGCCGGTGATGAGGTTTTTCTCGTTGGCGTTCTCCCCCGTCATTGCGAAGGCGATCAGATGACAGCGGTTGTAGACGAACCCGTGGTCGATCCAGTCGTACCAGTGGTTGCGGTAGCCTGTGGGCTCCACCGAGCTGATATCCTCCCGGTCCTCCGTGGGCATCAGCTCCCTGCACACATTGGCGAAGGCGGCCCCGCACCGGCCCAGCCCGTCCAGCTCGCTGTACCGCTCAAAAGGCTCGTGGGTCACGTCCGCCGCCGTAAAGCCGGGGACGTTCCCGTTCAGCTCCACATAGGGATTCCCGCTGTACGGCGGGATATCCCCCGGCAGCGTGGGCGGCGGGGTCCGTGTCGGCAGGGGCGTCCCGGCGGAGGTCCGCTCTCCCCCGCCCACCCAGAAGGCCGCGGCGGCGAGGACCGCGATCAGGACGGCGCTGACGGCGATGACCAGCGGAAGCGGGGCCTTTTTCTTGGGCGGGCCGGTATAATGGCCCCGTCTCTCCCAGATGCCCATGTCAGCGCTTCAGGATGCCGCCGGCGGCGATGGCGGCCACCGCCTCCTTCAGCTTCTCCGGGGGCAGCACCAGAGCGAAGCGGACGTGGCCCTCCCCCAGGGGGCCGAAGGCGGAGCCGGGGGTGCAGAGAACGCCGGTGCGCTCCAGCAAGGTGAAGCAGAAGTCCACGGAATTCTGATACCCCTCGGGCAGCGGGGCCCAGACGAACATACTGCCCTGGCTGTCGGGCACGTCCCAGCCGAGGTCGCGCAGGCCGCCGCAGAGGGCGTCCCGCCGGAGCTGATACTGCCGCCGCTGGCGCTCCACGCAGTCCTGGGGGCCGTTGAGGGCGGCCGCCGCCGCGTATTGGGTGGGTAAGTAGCTGCCGTAGTCGATCTGGGAGCGGAGCCGCCGCAGCGCGCCCACGATCTCCCGGTTGCCCAGCAGGAAGGACACCCGCGCCCCGGTGAGGTCATAGGTCTTGGACAGGGAGTTGAATTCCACCCCCACCTCTTTGGCCCCCTCGAAGCTGAGGAAGGACTTGCCCACCCGGCCGTCGTAGACGATCTCGGAGTAGGCGTTGTCGTGGATGACGATGATATCGTATTTTCTGGCAAAGCGGATCAGCGCCTCATAGAAGCTGTCCGGCGCGGTAACGCACACCGGGTTGGCGGGATAGGACACCACCATGGCCTTGGCCTTACGGGCCAGCTCCGGGTCGATGCCGTCCAGGTCGGGCAGATAGCCGTTCTCCTCCAGCAGCGGATAGTGGACGCAGTTTGCCCCGCAGAGCATGGGGCCGATCTCAAAGATGGGATAGCCGGGGTCGGGCACCAGCACCACGTCGCCGGGGTCGCAGATGGCCCAGCCGATGTGGGCCAGTCCCTCCTGGGAGCCGTACACCGCCGTGAACTCGTCGGGGGCCAGCTCCACGCCGTAGCGCCGCCGGTACCAGTTTTGCACCGCCTCCACCAGCTCCGGGATCTCCCCCAGGGAGTAGCGGATGTTCTCCGGCACGGAGGCCGCTTTCACCAGCGCCTCCACCACATGGGGTTCCGGCAGGAAGTCCGGGGTGCCGATGGACAGATTATACACCGGCCTGCCCTGGGCCAGCCGCTCGTTCTTCTTTTCGTCCAGCACATTGAAGATGCCCGGCTGGAAGCCGTCCATCCGCTTTGCCAGTTTTATTTCCATAAAAATCGCCTCTGTCTTTTATGTCTCTGGTTTGCCGATCAGGGCCAGGATGGCCTCCTCGTCGCCCTCTTTTTCCCCGATGAGGGTGAGGAACTGGTCCTCGTCCAGCACGGGGATCCCCAGCTCCTGGGCCTTGCGGAGCTTGGAGCCGGCGGCCTCCCCCGCGATGACGCAGCCCGTCTTTTTGGACACGGACCCGGACACCTTGGCCCCCAGGGCGGCCAGCCTGTCCCCCGCCTCCTTCCGGGAATAAGTGGACAGCTCCCCGGTGAGCACGAAGGTGATGCCAGCCAGCTTGTCCCCCACCGGCTGGGCATGGCTCTCCATGTTGACACCGGCCTCCTTCAGCGCGGCGATGAGGTGTCGGCTCTGGGGGGAGGCGAACCAGTCGGTAAGATACTGCGCGGTAACGCTCCCCACGTCGGGGATGGCGGTCAGCTCCTCCGCCGAGGCGGCGGCCAGGGCGTCCAGAGTGCCGAAGTGGGCGGCCAGATCCTGCCCCGCCCGCTGTCCCACCTGCCGGATGCCGAAGGCGAACAGCAGCTTGGACAAATCGTTCTGCTTGGACTTCTCAATGGCGGCCAGCAGATTGTCGGCGGACTTTTTGCCCATCCGGTCCAGCTGCGCCACCGCGTCCCGGTCCAGATGGTACAGGTCGGCGGGGGTCCTGACCAGGCCGGCCTCCACCAGGGCCTTCACCGCCGCGGGGCCCAGGCCCTCGATATCCATGGCGTCCCGGCTGGCAAAATGGGTCAGGTTGCGGAGCAGCTGGGCGGGGCACTCGGCCCCGGTGCAGCGGATGTGGGCTCCGTCCTCGTCGCGGACCACCGGCGCCCCGCACACCGGGCACACCGCGGGCAGACGGTAGGGTTCCGTCCCCTCCGGCCGCTTTTCCTTCACCACGGAGACGATCTCCGGGATGATCTCCCCCGCCTTTTGGACGATCACCGTGTCGCCGATGCGGATGTCCTTTTCCGTGATATAGTCCTGGTTGTGGAGGGTGGCATTGGTCACCGTGGTGCCCGCCAGGCGGACCGGCGACACCACCGCCTTGGGGGTGAGCACCCCCGTCCGGCCCACCTGGACCACGATGTCTTTGACCACGCTCTCCTTCCGCTCCGGCGGATATTTGTAGGCCGCCGCCCACTTGGGGAATTTGGAGGTCTCTCCAAGCACGGCGCGGTCTGACAAGGAATTTACCTTTACGACTGCTCCGTCAATGTCAAAGGGATACTGCTCCCGGTCGTCTCCCAGTTGGAAGACAGATCTCTGGATCTCCCACATATCGGAGGACACCTGGTAGTCGATGACCTTGAACCGCAGGGACTTGAGCCAGTCCAGGCTGGCGCTGTCGGTGGCAAAAGGCGGGTGGTCGGTGTACTGGATGTTGAACAGCACCATGTCCAGCCCCCGGGCGGCGGCGATCTTAGGGTCCAGCTGCCGCAGGGAGCCGGCGGCGGCGTTGCGGGGGTTGGCGAACAGGTTTTCCCCGTTCAGCTCCCGCTCCTCGTTGAGCCGCTCAAAGGTCTTCCGGGGCATATAGACCTCCCCCCGGACGATGAGGGTGCCGTCCGCCCCCTCCAGCCTCATGGGGATGGAACGGATGGTGCGGATGTTCTCGGTCACATCCTCACCCACCTGGCCGTCCCCCCGGGTGGCGCCCCGGACGAACACGCCGTCCTGATACTCCAGAGCCACCGACAGGCCGTCCACCTTGGGTTCCAGCAGGTACTCCACCCGGCGGGCGCTCTCCTCCACCCGCCTGCCGAAGTCGGCCAGCTCCTCCGGGGAGAACACGTCCTGGAGGCTTTGCAGGGGCACCCGGTGGACCACCTGCCGGAAGGCCGTCAGCGCCTGGCCGCCCACCCGCTGGGTGGGGGAGTCCGGGGTGATAAGCTCCGGGTGGGCCGCCTCCAGGTCCTCCAGCTCCCGCAGGAGGTGGTCGTACTCGTAGTCGGAGATGGTGGGATTGTCCAGCACATAGTAGTTGTAATTGTGCTCGTTGAGGGTCCGGCGAAGCTCGTCGATCCGCGCCTGAATCTCCATGGTAAAACGTCCTTTCTTCGGTTATCCGGCCGCGCCCCGGTCGAAATTCAGATAGGTGTCGGGCGTCTCCCCCACGATGACGGTCTCCGCCACGCACACCGTGCTGTGGACGGTGACCGGGAGGACCTCCCCCGGCAGAAACAGGTTCACCGCGGCGTCCACCACCAGATCGATCTGGTGGTGGGTCTGGTTCACCCCGGCGGCGGTGAAAGAGTTGGCGTACTCCGCGGTGACGCTGCCCACCGAGTACACCCGCACCCGCACCGACGGACCCACCCCGGACAGCAGCAGCTGCCCGGTGAGATTGCCCAGCGGCACCCCCAGATCCTTCTCATCCAGGCCCTGGATGGCCTCGATGACGCTCTCGGTCACCTGGCGGCGGAAGCGGCTGGCCTCCGCTGTGTTGCCGTTGAGGGAGGTGACCCGCCCCTCCCCGTCGGTGACCACTGATACAAAGTCCCCATAGTCCATGCCGCTCTCGGTGAGGCAGTCGTCCACGGCGGCGTCGATGGCCCGCGTCATCAGGTTGGTGGCCTGGTTTGAGGCCACCGTCTCCAAGATAGGCCGGAGTTGGCCGTTGACCAGGTGGATGACCAGCCCCGCCAGCAAAAGGGCGGCTGCGATGGGCAGCAGAACGGGCAGCGGCCCGTCATATTTCATGCGCGCCAGCCTGCGGCGCAGCTCCAAAAGCATATCCTCACCCCCTTGCGTGAGGATATGCCCGGAAACGCTTGGCCTATTCGCCTTTCAGAAGCGCGTCGGCGGCCAGCATGAGCCCCGCCTTGCCCGACTCATAGGTCAGGCCGCCCTGAAGATAGACGGTGTAGGGCTCCCGCATGGGAGCGTCGGCGGACAGCTCGATAGAGGCCCCCTGGATAAAGGCTCCCGCGGCCATGATGACGGGGCAGTCATACCCCGGCATATCCCAGGGTTCCGGGGTCACATAGGAGTCCACCGGCGCGCCGGACTGGATACCCTTGCAGAAGCGCCGCACCCGCTCCGGGTCTTTCAGATGGATCATTTGGATGATATCGTGGCGCACCGCGTCGGACCTGGGTTCCGTCTCAAAGCCCAGCAGCTCCATGAGCTTCGCGCCGAACACGGCGGTTTTCAGCGCCTGGGCCACCGTGTGGGGGGCCATAAACAGCCCCTGATACAGCAGGCGGTTGTTCCCCAGGGTGGAGCCGCACTCCCGGCCGATGCCGGGGCAGGTCAGCCGCATGACGGCCCCCTCCACCAGGTCGTGCCGTCCGGCGATGTACGCCCCCGTGGGGGCCAGTCCCCCGCCGGGGTTCTTGATGAGGGAACCCACCACCAGATCGGCCCCCGCATGGGTGGGCTCCAGGGTCTCCACAAATTCGCCGTAGCAGTTGTCCACCAGGATGGCGGCATTGGGGTTGTGTTCCCGCACCACGGCGCACAGCGCGCCGATCTCCGCCACCGACAGGGACGACCTGGTGGCGTACCCCCTGGAGCGCTGGATCAGCACCGCCTTCACTCTGGGGTCGGACACGGCAAGGGCCAGCCCCTCCTTGTCGGGGGCGTTGTCTTTCAGCTCCACCTGGCGGTACTCCACGCCATAGTCCCTCAGGGACCCGTGGCCTTTGTTCACGGCCCCCACCACGCCTAAAAGCGTATCATAGGGGGCGCCCACGGCGGACACCAGCACGTCACCCGCTCTCAGCGCCCCGAACAGGGCGCAGGTGATGGCGTGGGTGCCGTTGACGAACTGGATGCGCGCCAGGGCGTCTTCCGTGCCGAACAGGTCGGCGTAGATCTCGTCCAGCTTGTCCCGGCCCAGATCGTCGTACCCATAGCCGGTGGTGCCGGCGAAATAGCTCTCCGCCACTCGATGCTTCTGAAAGGCGGCCAGCACGCGGTTCGTATTTTCCCCGGAAATGCCGTCGATGCGGGCGAACTGCTCCGCAAGCTCCGACTCCGCCCGGGCGGCCAGGGTCCTGATTTGTTCGCTTATCTGTAAAGCCATACCGCTTAACACTCTTTCTCCAGCTTGCTCTCCGCAAAGGCCGCCGCCAAACCGGCGCAGGCTTTTACGTCATTTAAGTCCACCAGGGCGGCGGGGCTGTGGGCGTACCGGCAGGGGATGGAGATGCCCCCGGTGTACACCCCGCCCCGGGTCAGGTGGATGGGACCGCCGTCGGTGCCGCCCCGGCGGATCACGTCCCGCTGGGCGGGGATGGACTTCTCCTGGGCCAGCGACATCAGCTTTTCCACCATCTGGGGCTGGCAGATGACCGCGCCGTCCATCACCTTCACCGCCGCGCCGCCGCCGCATTTGGCGGTCACCCGGTGTTTGGCGCCGGGCTGGTCGTCGGTGGGTGTCACGTCCACGGCCACGCCGTAGTCGGGGTCCACGGTCCAGGCAGCCGTCTTGGCCCCCCGGGTGCCCACCTCCTCCTGGGCGGTGAACACAAAGTACAGGTCGTTGTCGGTCCGTTCGATCTGTTCCAGAGCCATCAGCAGCACCAGGCAGCCCACCCGGTTGTCCAGATAGGGGGAGATGACCCGGTCCCCTGCCGGGGCGGTGGGGGTGTCAAAGACGGCGGCGTCCCCCACCCGCACCAGCTTCTCCGCCTCCTCTTTGGAGGGGGCGCCCAGGTCGATGAGCAGGTCGGCGGGCTTCAGCTTGGACACATCGGCCTCCAGCTCGGCGCAGATGACGCCCCGGGCGCCGTTTTTGAACTTAACGGGGGTGAACAGCACCTCCGCGGGCTTCACCCCGCCGAGAGGCCCGACGTGGACATAGCCGTCCTCCCCGATGTGGGTGACCACCAGCCCGATGGAGTCCATGTGGGCGGCAAGCATCACCTTGGGGCCTGTCCCCTTCTTATGGCAGATCAGGTTGCCCATCACGTCCCGGCCGATCTCGTCCACGTAGGGGGCGGCCAGCTTCTCAATGACCCGGCTCACCTCTCCCTCGTCCCCGGAGGGGCCGAAGGCGGAGACCAGAGCGGTCAGTGTTTTCATCAGTTCCATAGTTTTCCTCCTCAGGCTTCCGCCGCCACCGACTGAATGAACAGCCGGGCCAGGTCCAGGATGTGTTCCACGTCGTCCAGGCTGCACACGCTGCTGGGGGCGTGGAGATACCGCACGGCGGCGGAGATGCCGGCCACCCGGACGCCGGACTTGGTGCGCTGGATGGTGCGGCCGTCGGTGCCGCCGGCCACATAGTGCTTCATCTGCCAGGGGATGTGATCGTCCTCCGCCAGGGAGCGGAGCCGCTCGAACAGCGCCCGGTCGTAGATGGTCCCGTTGTCCATCCAGGACAGCACCGGCCCCTTTCCGGGGGAACATACCTGGCGGCTGGGGTCCAGGGCTGGGGTGTCGGCGGCGGTGGTGCCCTCCAGCACCAGGGCGATCTCCGGCGTGACGGAGAAGGCGGCCCCGAAGGCCCCGCGGGTCCCCACCTCCTCCTGGACGGTGAAGGCGAAGGTGCAGTCCATGGGCAGGTCCTCCTCCAGCAGCTTCAGGAGGACGGCGCAGCCCACCCGGTCGTCGATG